>JAYUGD010000816.1:0-3962 GCA_043767785.1 Zavarzinella sp.
AACTTGTCCTGCATGGCCGCCTTCTTGTCCTTGGCCCCGCCCGCCGAGTAATCGCCGATATGCCTCAGGCCCACCTTGTACTTCCCCGCCGGAACCACCTGCGTGAAGTTGAAGTGGCCGTCCGCCGACACCGGCGCGGTAAACATGTTGTTGCCGTCCCCGACCAGGCTGATCGCGCACTGCTCGTTCGCCCCGAGCTTGTACGGCTGGCCGTCCTTGACGAGTTCCCCCGAGACGTTCGGCCCCGGATCGCCGCACCCGGCGACGGCCAACAGGGCCAGGAAGGAACAGGCGACGGTGAGAGAACGGAGCATGGGAGGCACTCGAAAAAATGAGGGAGGGCATCCCCGGGAGATCGGGGGCGTGTTGCGATAGGTTGTACCACACGCGACCCGACGGGGCCAGCGAGTTATGAGGCCGGCTGGAGGATGTCACGATAAAAGGTTGGCACTTTGGCGAACGCCGCCAGATAGGAGGCCTCCAACGGCAGATCGACGTAATGGTCCGCGTCGAGGAACACCGGCATCTCCGGCAACACGGCCCCGACAGCCGTCGGCTCGTAATAGGCGGCGTTGACTGGGCCGGACGTGTAGGCGGCAAGGGTCAGCGGCAAATCGGGGAAAGGCGCCGACAACTGCCCGGTTAATTCGTGCCATAAGACCGCGTGCAATCCTTCCGGGTCTCTCGCGGTGGGCGGGTGCAAGTCGATCACCAACACTTGAACGCCGTGGGCGAGCATGTCGGTCGTCTTTTCCACAAACTCGCGGAACGCCGCACTGCTCGACTTGTTCCCGTGAGACACGATTTCGATGACGCTGATGACGCGGTGATGGCTGACGTGCCGGACCGTGACGCGGTTCCGGAGGTTGACGTACTCGTTTTCAAAAGTCTGCTTCACGCGGACGCGCGGCGCGCGCTCCATAACATCCAGCCCGCCAACTATTTGGGGAAGCCCGTTCGGCGCCGGGGCCGGCTGTTGCAAGGTGACGACATCCGGCTTCGGCCCGCCGGTGATCTGCTCCCCCATCGCGTAATACCCTTCGGGCAACAAGCCGCCGTTCAACTGATCGCAGAGGCCGCCGATCCACCGCAGGTGAAAGTAGTGGAAAATCCCGTCGTCCACGCGCGACCAATCATGCACCGGCATCGGAAGCCCTCCATTTGACGCCATCATCATATCACACGGCCGACTCACTCCCATATCCGCAGCCGGTCAAACAAACTCGCCGGCAGCTTGGCCTTCGCCCACTCGCGGAACTGGCCCGGCTCGTCGCGGGTGGTCACGTGGGCGGCGATGATGAGTTCGTTCTGGAAGCGGTCGGCGTTCTCGGCGAAGTCGTCCAAGTGGGTGTGGCCGAAGGCGCGGATGCGGTCGCGGGAGTGTTCCTCGCGGGCGAAGCTCATTTCCGTGATCAGGATTTTGGCCGTGAAGACGGCCGAGTCGTTCTCCCACCCGGCGGCGCTGGTGTCCCCGGTGTAGCACAGCAGCGGCACGGCCGTCTCCGCAGTTAGGGTTGCCCCCGTTTCCTTTAATCGGCGGATTTCGTCGGCGGGCAGGGCGGCGTATTCGGGCTTTAACTTGTGCCGCGTCTCCCACACGACATAGCCCCGAGCCGGGACGGTGTGGACGGCGGCGAAGGCCGTCACGTATTGCGTTCCCGTCAACGGAAGGCGGTCGCCCGGGGCCATGCCGATGAGGGTGCCGTCTTGCGGGCCTTTGTCCAGCCGGCGCCAGATGTCGAGCATAGCCCGCACGTCGTCCAGTACTTCATTGGGGACGGCAATGGTTGGCGGCGGCAGTTTCATCATGGCACGCCGGGCGAGGAAGACGGGCAGCGCGGCCAAGTGGTCCAAATGAGCGTGGGAGATGAAGATGGTCGGCGTGTGCAGGAAGTCCCACGCGGCGGCCCCGATGTCGAAGCCGACCCGCAGTTCCGGGATGCGCCAGTACGTTTGCACGCCGGCCCGCGACCAACCTTCCACGGTCAGTTGGCCGTGGGTAATCCGGTGGTAGGGGGCGTTCGGCAACGTGTCCGGCATCGTTCGCCCCGGCTCGGGTGGTACGGCTCGCGTGGGGCGAGTATATCAACGACAGGCGTCTACGGGGGTGGCTCATGCAACCGCTGGTCGGCATCATCATGGGGTCCAAGTCGGACTGGGCCACCCTGTCCCACACGGCCGACGTGTTGGAGAGGTTCGGCGTCCCCCACGAAGTCCGCGTGGTGTCGGCCCACCGCACGCCCGACCTGCTGTTCGAGTACGCGGACACGGCCGAACGCCGCGGCATCGAGGTCATCATCGCCGGCGCGGGCGGAGCCGCTCACTTGCCGGGGATGACGGCGGCCAAAACCGCGCTGCCCGTATTGGGCGTTCCGGTCGAGTCGGCCGTGTTGCGCGGGGTGGATTCGTTGCTCTCCATCGTGCAGATGCCGGCGGGCATCCCGGTCGGCACGTTGGCCATCGGCAAGGCCGGGGCGATCAACGCGGCCATCTTGGCCACCACGATCCTCGGCGGCAAACACCCGCAGTTCCGGCGGGCGATCCACGAGTACCGCCAAGCCCAGACGGATGCCGTGATCGAGGCGTCGGACCCCCGCACCTGATTCACCCGAGACTCTTCCATGCGGATCGGCATTCTCGGCGGCGGCCAACTCGGGCGGATGCTGGCCTTGGCCGGCCACCCCATCGGCATCGCGTGCCGGACGCTGGAGCCGGCCGCCGTCTGCCCGGCGTCCCCGGTCGCGGAGCATTTCTCCGGCGATTACGAAGACCTGCAAGCCCTGTTCCGGTTCTGTCAAGGGTTGGACGCCGTCACCTACGAGTTCGAGAACGTGCCGGTCGAATCGGCCCGTTGGCTGGCCGAGCGGTTGCCGGTCTTCCCCCCGCCAATCGCCTTGGAAATCGGCCAGGAGCGGGTGCGCGAGAAGACGTTCTTCAATGAGTTGGGCGTCCCCGTCCCGCCGTTCGCGGCCATTGAAACTCGGGCCGAGTTCGATCAAGCGGTGCGCGAGATCGGCCGGCCGGCCGTCCTGAAAACCTCCCGTTTCGGGTACGACGGCAAAGGCCAGACGGTGATCCGCGACGCGAACGACGTGGAAGTCGCGTGGCAGGCGCTCGGCGGCCGGCCGTTGATCTTGGAGGGGTTTGTCTCGTTCGACCGGGAACTCTCTATCCTCGGGGTGCGCGGCCGAGACGGGGAGTGCGTCTTTTACCCGCTCACCGAGAACGTCCACCGGGCCGGCATCCTGCGGCAAAGCACGGCCCCGGCCATGCACGTCTCGGACGCGATGCAGAACCAAGCCCAAGACATCGCCCGGCGGGCGATGGCCGCCATGAACTACGTCGGCGTGTTGGCGGTCGAATTATTCCAAATCGGCGATCAGTTGTTGGTCAACGAGATGGCCCCGCGGGTCCACAACTCCGGGCACTGGACCATTGAAGGGGCCGAGACCAGTCAGTTTGAAAACCACTTGCGGGCCGTGGCCGGGCTTCCGCTGGGCAGCACGGCCTCGCGTGGACATTCCGTGATGTTCAACCTGATTGGCGATTGGCCCCCGCCCGCCGGAGTGCTTGCCATCGCTGGCGCCCATTTGCACCTGTACGGGAAAACGCCGCGGCCGGGGCGGAAGGTCGGCCACATCACCGTGCGGGCCGATTCGACGTGGGCGTTGGGCGAAGCGGTCGCCCAAGTCCGGGTGTTGGTCGATGGCTCGGAAAGTTGACTGACTGCAAAAGACAAAACCCCGCCGGATGACGGTAAGTCACCCGACGGGGTCTCGGAGCCGGCGACGGCAATGTCGCTGGCGCTAGGCCACGGATCTGCCCTGCAAAGCGTTGGACAGCAGAGAGATCACGGCCAGCACCAAGAAGACGAAGAACGCGATCTTGGCGAAATCGAACGACATGTCGGCCACGAGGCCGAACCCGAAGAACGCGGCCATGATGGCGATGACCGCGAAGAC
>JAYUGD010000817.1:0-1288 GCA_043767785.1 Zavarzinella sp.
CGGCACGCCCCGGGACGCGACGCCGCAAAATGATTTTGCCCCAACGGGGCGCCGGTCATTTGACCGGCGCCCCGTTGGGGCAAAGAAAATGGGAGCCAATTCCCGGGGCGTTCCGCCCCGGGCTATTCTCCACCGCCCCGTTGGGGCGAAGACGCCATCCGGTCACTTCGCCGTGAACAACTTCGACCGCCACAGGCGGGTCTTGTGCAGCCAGAAGCGCATCATCGTGGAGACGGTGCGCAGGCCGTAGATCGTGCTGCGCTTGAAGTTGATGCTGCTGGCGGCGTCGAAGTACCGCACGGGCACCGGGATGTCCCCGAGGCGGAAGCCGGCGTGGACGGCTTGGGCGAGAAACTGGGTGTCGAACACGAAGTCGTCCGAGTTGCGCTCGAACGGGATCGTCTCCAGCACGCTGCGGCGGTAGACGCGGAAGCCGCTGTGGAAGTCGCCGAGGTTTTGGCCGAGGGCGACGTTCTCGAACATCGTCAGCGCCCGGTTGCTGAAATACTTCCACCACGGCATGCCACACTTGAGGGCTTCTTGCCGGGAGCGGACGCGGGAACCGAGGACCACGTCGCAGATGCCGAGTTCGATGAGGCCGACGGCGTGCGGGATGATGCGGGCGTCGTACTGGTAGTCGGGGTGGATCATCACCACCACGTCGGCGCCGTTGCCCAAGGCGTAGTTGTAGCACGACTTCTGGTTGCCGCCGTACCCGCGGTTCTTCGGGTGGACGATGACCGTCAGGCCCATCTCGCGGGCGACGGCCACGGTGTTGTCCGTGCTGCCGTCGTCCACCAGGAGGATTTCGTCCACGCACCCGGCCGGGAAGTCGGCGATGGTGGCGGCCAGCGTCTTCTCGGCGTTGTACGCCGGGAGGACGGCCATCACCTTGTGCTGGCGCTTCGGGGCCGGCTCGTCCGGCTCCAGGATGCGGTCCACGCGAAAGATCTCGTGGAACGGGCGCAGCGGCGGCTCTTCGAGGAGGGTCGGCATGGGGTCCACCGTCGTGCGGGGAGGCGAAATTTCTCCCCCTTACGATACGGCGGGGGGCGGTTTATTCCCCAGAATGGGGAAGTTTCGGCATTGCGGGCCGGCGGGCCGGTCAGGTTGGCTGCAATCTGCCCACGACCGCGGGGCGTGAAGTGACAGGCTCGCCGCAAAGGCAACCTAACCCCCCGGCCCCCTTCCCTAAAAGGGAAGGGGGAGCAAGTGGGTGGCCGGTTCGGAATGTGGGGTACGTTTCCAACGTGCCGGCCACTCCCGCCCGACGGAGTCTTCGGAGTCG
>JAYUGD010000818.1:0-3959 GCA_043767785.1 Zavarzinella sp.
CCACGTCATGGCCTCCTCTGGCAGCGTGTGTCTTCAGTAAACACAAGTTACCACGAGGCCATGACTTGGGGGAAGACGAACGGTATTGCGGCTAAACGGCCGTCGGCCGGTTGGCCCCGCGAACTCATTTCCGTTGAATACCCTCTCGTTCCTTGAATCCGAAATCCGAAATCCGAAATCCAGCATGCCGCCGATCATTGAACCCCGCGTCCTCCGCGGCTTTCGCGACTACCCGCCCGCGTTGATGATCCCGCGCGAGCGGCTCATGGAGACGGCCCGGCAGGTGTACCGCTCGCACGGGTTCGCCCCCATCGACACGCCGGCCATCGAACTCACCGAGGTGCTGTTGGCCAAGGTCGAGGCCGGGGCCGAGATCACCAAGCAACTCTACCGCTTCAAGGACGCCGGGGACCGCGACGTGGCCCTGCGGTTCGACCTCACGGTGCCGTTGGCCCGGTTCGTCGCCCAGCACGCCGCCGAGTTGGGGCTGCCCTTCAAGCGCTACCACTTGGGGACGGTCTGGCGCGGGGAGGCCCCGCAGGCCGGGCGGTTCCGCGAGTTCATGCAGTGCGACTTCGACACCATCGGCACCCTCTCCAACGCGGCCGACGTGGAGATCGCCGTCGTCATCAACGACCTGCTGACGGCCATCGGCTTCGACCGCTTCGAAATCCGCGTCAACAACCGCAACATCCTCAACGGCCTGCTGACGCAACTCGGCCTCGCCGACAAGACGAGCGTGCTACTGCGCTCGCTGGACAAGCTCGCCAAGATCGGCCGCGACAAGGTCATCGCCGAGATGGCCGCCGAGGCCGGCGTGACACCGGAACAAGCCGGGGAAGTGATCGCCCTCGCGGAAACGACGGGGACGAACGCCGCGATCCTCGACCAGCTCGACGTGCGCTTCGCGGACAACGCCGCGGCCAAGACCGGCATCGCCCACCTGCGCCAGATGGTCGGCGTGTTCACCACGACCGGCGTCCCCGAGGGCCGGCTGCGCGTGGACTTGTCCATTTGCCGCGGGTTGGACTACTACACCGGCACGGTGTACGAGACGTTCCTGCTCGACAAGCCGGAGTTCGGCAGCGTCTGCTCCGGCGGCCGGTACGACAACCTCGCCGGGTGCTATACGAAGCAATCCCTCCCCGGCGTCGGCGCCTCCCTCGGCCTCGACCGCCTGCTCGCCGCGATGGAGGTGATGAACCTCCTGCCGAAGACCGCGACCGCCGCCCCGGTGTTAGTGCTGATGTTCGCCGCCGACCGCTTGGGCGACTACCAGCGCGTCGCCAAACTGTTGCGCGCCGCCGGCATCAACACCGAGGTTTACCCGGAACCCAAGAAGCTCGACAAGCAGTTCCAGTACGCCGAGCGCCGCGGCCACCAAGTCGCCCTGATCGCCGGCGCCGATGAGTTCGCCAAAGGCGTGTGGAAGGTGAAAGACTTGGCGAAGCGGGAAGAGGTCACGGTCTCGGAAGGCGAGTTGGTGGCGGCCGTGCGGGCGATCCTCGGCGGGTAAGTGATTCAAAATAAGACTCACCACAAAGGCACGAAGGTCACACAAAGAAACACAGAGAAGCCATGAGAAGAGTTTTCATTTCCGTCTTCTTTGTGCGTCTTTGTTCACCTTCGTGCCTTTGTGGTTAATCTTGTCTTTAGTTCTGAATTCCGAGTCGAGCAGATGGACCGAGCCAACCATTACGAGACGGCCTTCGAGGCGTACCTGCGGGACCGCCGCATCGGGTACGTGGCCGTGGACGAGAGCCGGCGCGCCACCATCGACGACGACCCGATCAAGAGCCTCGACTTCATCGTCTACTCCCCCGAGGGGCCGCGGTTCCTCATCGACATCAAAGGCCGCAAGTTCCCCGGCGGCTCGGCCGAGAAGCCGCGCAAAGTCTGGCAGAACTGGGTCTCCCGCGACGACATCACCTGCCTGGAACGCTGGGAAGCCAGCTTCGGCGAAGGCTACCGCGGCATGATCGTCTTCCTCTACCAACTGTCCGAGGCCGTCGAACTCGCGGACGACACCGCCGACGTGTGGGTGTGGAAGGGGAGCCGCTACCTGGTGCGAGCCGTGCTGGCCGGGGACTACCGGCAACACATGCGCGTGCGATCGCCGCGGTGGGGGACGGTGAGTTTGCCGACGGCCGTGTTCCGGGAGTTGGTGCGGCCGTTCCGGAGCTTCACGCACCCGGAGGGGTGACTGGATTTCCGGCTGGTTTTCGACCCCGGATGGGGTCGCAGCCATTAGCCCCGGGTCGCGCTTCGCGCACCCGGGGAAACGAGACGTTATCAAAAATGGTATCCGACCCCGGCAGGGGTCGCAGGAAACAGGCCGCGGTTCTGCGACCCCATCCGGGGTCGAAAATAAAAATGAGGATGGTCGTTCGCAATCCCCGGGTGCGCCGCCGCGGCGACCCGGGGCTAATGGCTGCGACCCCATCCGGGGTCGAAAACCGGCCGTCGCGTCGCGGCTAAACAAATGCGAACGTCACACCACCTCTTCCACCAACGCCGGCGTCGGCAACGCATGGGCCGTGCTGGGCACGTCGGCCGTCCTCAGCAAACCGACCAACACCAAACTCAGGGCGGCGAAGCCCGCGGAGATCAGCCCCACCAGCGGGTAGCCGGGCAGGCCGTGGCCGCCCTCGTTGGTGTCGCCGACGAGCATGCCGGCCAGCGTGCTGGCGACGCCCATCGCCAAAAAGCCGAAGGACGAGTTGAGGCTCAGGAAGCCGCCGCGGACTTCCGGGCGGGCGCAGCCGGTGATGAGGGCTTGGGCCGGCACGAAGCGGCCGGACATCGTCACCATGAACCCGGTGCCGACCGCGACGGCCGCCCACAGCGGGACCGGCCCCAAGTGCGTGAGCATCAGGGCCATGCCAATGGCCGCGACGGCGACAATGCGGAACACCAACATCTTGCCGAAGTGGTCGGCCAGCCGGCCGATCACGTTCGTGGACACCAGCGTGACGGCGCCGCCGACGAGATAGACCCACTTCACGTTCTCCTTCGCCTGCCCGGCGTTGGCCACCATCGCGTCCGCGATGAACGGGACGACGAGGAACCCGCTGGTCGTGAGGGCCAAGTTGAACGTGTACGCCAAGACGTGGTTGCGTGACCCGGCCAGCTCGCGGATGGTCGGGTGGACGCGGTCGGCGTCCAAGTGCCCCTTGAGTGGCGGCAGCAGGAAGAAGCCGAGAAACCACACGCCGAGACTTAATCCCGCCAGCGCGACGAACGGGGTGCCGACGTTGAACGCCTCCGCGAGGAACATGCCGAGCGGCACGCCGACCACGGACGCGACAGCGAACGCCGACATCACCACGCCCATCGCCGTGCCGCGCCGGTAGTCCGCGAACACGTCGCCGACGATGGCCATGACGCCCGCGCCAACTACGCCGCCGAATAGTCCGGCGACGGCCCGCGCCGCGACGAGTGTTTCGTACGTCGGGGCGAGGCCGCACAACAGCGTGCTGAGGGTGAACCCGAAGTACAGCGTCAGCACGGCCTTCTTGCGGCCGAAGCGGTCGAGGAACTTGGCGGCGAACAGGCTGCCGAGGAAGGCCGCGAACCCGTAGGCCCCGACGATATGCCCGAACTGTTCGGAGTTAATCGCGAACTGTTCCTTGGCCAGCGGGGCCAACGGCATCACGATCACGAAGTCGAGGATGTTCGTGAACTGCACCGCCCCGAGCAACATCAACAGCCCCCACTCGGATCGGCTGATGGTCGGGCGCGGGCGGGCGGGCAACGTCATGGGTCCGGCTTCCGTGTCTCGGGGCGGCGAACGGGCAAGTGGGAGGATACCTGGCCGCCCGTGTTGTCTTACAGGCCAACGGGAGTGAGAGCCGCCCGAGTCCCCGTTTAGCCGCAATACCGTTCGTCTTCCCCCAAGTCATGGCCTCGTGGTAACTTGTGTTTACTGAAGACACACGCTGCCAGAGGAGGCCATGACG
>JAYUGD010000819.1:0-3954 GCA_043767785.1 Zavarzinella sp.
TGGACGTGCGGCGGGCTGCGCAGTTGCATTCGCACCTTGCTGCCGCGGCCGCCGCCTTCGTTCCCCCAGCCGAGGATGGTCGTGTTGGGCTTCTCGGCCCGGACCCACGCCTCGGTGCTGTGCGAACTCGCCGCCGCCGGGTAGTTCGAGATCGTCTCGCCGCCGAAGACGCCTTTTTGCCCCGCGAAATGCCGCGCCCCGCCGACCATGCCCAGCGTGGCCGTCGTCCCCGTGTCCTTGGATTCCACCGTGCCGACGGCGTCAGCGACCCGCCCGCCCATGTGCCACACGCTCACGTAGCCGTTCGACTCGTTGAACACCGCCGCCGCGTTGGATTCGCTCTTGGCGTCGGCCTTGCCCCAGCGAATTTTCAACTCCTGCCGCTCGTTGCCCGTGAGGCGTGGAACCCGCACCCAGACGGCCGCCGTGCCGCCGGCGGCGTCCCACTCGTCGATTTCATACGCCAGCGGCTTGCCGGCGGCGGTGAGGAAGCGAATGTCCTGCCCGCCGGCCTGCGCCTCGTTGAAGTTGAAAAAATCCTTGTGCAACCGCACCAACACCGGGAAGTTTTCCACGGCCGCGGGCGCGGGCAAATTCGCCCCCTCGGGGGTGGTCAGCAACCAGACCGAGCCGGCGTGCCGCCAGCCCGGCTCGTCGGCGCGGAGCGCGCCCGGAATCATCGCGAGCAGCAGGAGAGACGTAAAAGCGTTGTACACGGCGGGTGTTCCCATTTCGATTCCTCGACGCGCTGTGACGGGCGACCCTTCGCTGACCGGCGGCCGCCTGCGGCGGAGACCCTGTTACCGGCCCGGGAGTTGGACTGAGAAATACCACGTTCAACCGGCGCTCATGGTTCGTCCGGCGGCTCCGGCAGCAGCAGCGCGATGGCGGCGGCCGGGAGGAACAGGAAGCCCGCGTAGAACAGGGCCAGCCGGTAGTCGCCGACTTTGGTGAACAGGCCGAACAACACCGTGCCCGCCCCGGCGGCGATGCGGCCGAAGTTGTAGCAGAAGCCGGCCCCCGTCGTGCGCAGCAGTGTCGGGAACAGCGGCGGCAGGTACATGGTGAACAGGCCGAAGACGCCTTGGCAGAGGCCGACCGCGGCGAGGCCCCACCACAGGCTGTTGAGTTCCAACGGGGCGCTGTAGGTGGCCGTCAGCGACAGGAAGTACGCGACGCAGAGGATGGCGATGGCCCGGCGGTATTTCAGCCAGCGGGCGAGGGCGGCGGCCAGGAAGTTGCCCGCGATGGACGACCCGATCACCAGCCAGACGACGCGGCTGACGAGTTCGCTCTTCTCGGCGTCGCTTATGTCGTTCAACTCCGGCAGGTTCCGCAAGTGCTGCAAGTACCAGAACAGGAACGCCCAGTGGGCGGTGAGGGCGCACGAACACACGAGTAGGGTCAATACGCTGATCCGGCGAACCTTGCCGCGAAACAGGTCCAAGAACTTCGGCTCGACGTGGCCGGCCCGGAGCTTGGCGGCGTGCCACTCCTCCGGCTCCGGGACGGCCCGGCGGATCCACAAGACGATCAGCGCCGGCAGCACGCCGACCAGGAACACCGTGCGGTGCGGGTAGCCGGCCTTGCTGAGTAGCAAGTAATTCGCCAGCCCGGCCAGCATCACGCCCAAGTTCACGGCCGTCTGGAGGACGGCGGCCATCCACGGCCGCCACTTGCGCGGCCACGTCTCCGACAGCAGCGACGCGCCGACCGCCCACTCCCCGCCGATGCCGAGGGCGGCCAGGAAGCGGAAGATCAGCAACTGCCACCACGTCTCGGCGAAGTAGGACAGGCCCGTGAACAGCGCATACGTGAGGATCGTCAGCATCAGCGCCCGGCTGCGGCCGATCCGGTCGGCGACGCGGCCGAAGAAGCCGCCGCCCAAGGCCCAGCCGAAGAGGAAGGCCGCTTGTATCCACGAGCTGTAATAGCCGACCTGCGGGTCTTTCAGGTCGGTGACGTTGAGCAGCGAAGCCACGAACGGGGCCGCGATCAGCACGTACAGGTGCATGTCGAGGCCGTCGAACAGCCAGCCCAGCCACGCGGCGGCCCCGGACTTCCACTGTTGCGCGGACAGGTCTTTGAGCCGGGTCACGTCACGGCCGTCGGGCGTCGTCGTCTCAGGAGAGGTCATCGCGGGCGGTTACTTTCCGGGCAGGAACGGGTGGAACCCGCGCGTCTTGACGCGGGTGCGGTAGAGGCTCTTGTCGATCGTCACGTACAGCGTGTGGGCGTCGTCGCCGATGCCGAACTCCACGTTGCTCGGGATTCCCTTCCACTCCTCGAACAGGCCCTTCTGATTTTCCGGCCCCGTCGGGAGGAACGCCAGTTCCTTGCCGGCCGGGTCCGTCACCAGAATGCCGGGGCGGGCGAGGCTGCGGACGGTGAAGTAGAGGTTGCCGTCGGCGTCCACCCGCATGCCGTCGCAGCCGCTCTCCTTGCCGAAGTCCACGACCGTTTTGCGCGGCCCGCCGACCAGCCCCTTCTCATCGAGCGGGAAGGCGTAAATCTTCATCGCCCCGCGCTTCGGCTCCGGGTCCGTCGGCGAGAGGCGGTTGCCGCCGTTGTTGTGGTCGGCGAGGTACAGCGTCTTCTGGTCCGGGCTGAGGGCGAGGCCGTTCGGCTTTTCCACGTCGTGCGTGACTTCGATCACGCGGCCGTCTTTCTCGATGCGGTACACCGCCTCGGCGGCCAGCTCGCGCGGCTCCGTGCCGCCGTAGCGCGGGTCCGTGAAATAGATGCGCCCCTTGAGGTCCACGACCAAGTCGTTCGGCGAGTTGAACTTCTTCCCGCCGACCTTGTCGGCGATCACGGTACTGGTCGCCGTCTTGAGGTTCCAGCGCCGGACGCCGCGGCCGCCGCCGTCGGCCCCGTCGCAGGACAGCAGGTTCCCATCCGGGTCGAAGGCCAGCCCGTTCGACTTGAACGCCTTGTCGGTGAAGACGGTCGTCTTCTTGGCCTTCGGGTCGTACCGGAGAATCATGCCGTCCTCCTTGCCGAACGGCACATCCGTGAAGTAGATGCTCCCGTCCGCGGCGACGGCCGGCCCTTCGGTCAGGCCGCTGTTCAGCTTCGCCTGCCGCGTGTGGATGAGTTTAAGTTTCGCCCCCGCCGGGAAGATCGCGTTCTCCGCCGGCTCCGCGGCGGCCCCGAAGCCGGCGATGAAGCAACACGCGAGACTGAGGAGGCGGTACGAGTTCGACATGATGAGTCCCCGTGGCCACGGATGGCGGAAGACCGACGATCCTACGCCGGCGCCGGCCGCCACGCAAGCACCTTGTCCGGCCGGCGGCGAAAAAAGCGGACGACACGCCCCTCACGTCAGAATCTCGTCGATCACCCACCCCTCGCACAGTGTCTGCGGGCGGCCGAGGCGGTCGCGGATTTCGGTGCGCGGGTTGACGCCGAGGAGGTGGTACACCGTGGCCGCCAGATCGACGGGGGAGGCGAGGGTCGTCAAGGTCAACGGCGTAAGGCGGCCGTCTCTTTGATGGTGGCGGCCTGAGCCACATTGGGCGGGCAAACGTCGGCTGTCCGTGGGAGGGGGGGTGTGAAGCGCATGCCACGGACGGGGATGTTTTGACTTTACCCCGAGGGGGTTACATAACAAAGCCCGGGGTCGCGCTTCGCGCACCCCGGGAATCAAGCGTAAGAAAGGTTTTGAACCCTGAAAGGGTTCCACAAAGGCTTCGCGGTCGGTTGTGCAACCCTTTCAGGGCTGATCGCTCGTGGGTGGCGAGTTTCCCGGGGTTCGCCGAAGCGGCGACCCCGGGCTTTGTTATGCAACCCCTTCGGGGAAAAAACCTCGCCGGCTCCCTCCCGGGCATCCCCCGAAACGAAAAAACCCCGGCGTCATTGCCGGGGTCTGGTGTTGCTGGGTATTCGTCTTGGGCTAAGCGGAGAGCTTAGTAACGGTCGCGTCGACCGCCGCCGCCGCCGCCGCCGCCGCCG
>JAYUGD010000820.1:0-3952 GCA_043767785.1 Zavarzinella sp.
CTCCCGCCCGGAAATTGCCCGCGCTCATGTGGTGACGCTCATCGCCGAAGACCGGCTGAAGCCGGGACTCCAACGCAGACGAAACCCGGACGCCGCCCCATTCACAAAATCCCCGTCACCACGCCGCCGCCGTGGCTGATGTGCGTCGGCCTCCCCGTGTGGTCCGGCACCACTCCTTCCGGGTCCACGCCGAGCAGGTGGTAAATCGTGGCGCACATGTCGCCGGGGCTGACGGGGTGGTCTTTTACATAAGCCGCCTGCGAGTCCGTGGAGCCGAAGACGTTGCCGGGCCGGACGCCGGCGCCGAACAGCAGGGCGAAGCCCGCCTGCGGCCAGTGGTCGCGGCCGGCGGCGCCGTTCACCTTGGGCGTGCGGCCCATATCGCCCATCACGACCACGAGCGTCGTGTCCAGCAGTCCCCTCGCTTCCAGATCGTCCAGCAGCGCGGAGACGGAGCGGTCCAAGTAGGGCAGTAGCCAATGCTGCAGCATCTTGAAGTTGTTGTTGTGCGTGTCCCAGTGACCGTTGCCCTTGGCCTCGGTGTGGATCATCACGAACGTCGAGCCGGCCTCCACCAACCGGCGGGCCATCAGCGTGCTGGCGCCGAACAGGTCGCGGCCGTAGCGGTCGCGCAGGCCGGCCGTTTCGCGGTCGATGTCGAAGGCCGTCTTTGCCGTTTGGGAGAGCAGCAGGTCGAAGGCCTGTTCGCGCTTTTTCTGGAGCGCGCTGCCCTTCACCATGTGGTCGAGTTGGGCGACCAGCGACCGCCGGGCGTCGAGGGCGTTGACCGTCAGGTCGCCGGTGAGCTTCGGCAACTGCGGCACGCCCATTGGCTTGGTCGTGTGGCTGTAAAAGTCCTTGTCCGTGTCGATGGTCGCGTTGGCGTAGGCGTCGGCGGTGCTGAACATCGGGTCGAACTGCGAGCCGAGGTAGCCGCCGTACGGGCCGGCGCGCCGCAAGCCTTGGCTGTAGCCGGGGAGGGCCGGCAGGCAGACGTAGCCCGGCAACCCCTTGCCGGCGCCGACGCCGAAGTATTGGCAGACGGCCCCCATGCCGGGGTGGTCGGTCGGCTTGGAGTAGTAGTTGACTTGGTCGGCCCCGCCCGTGAAGCCGGTCATGACGGCATACGGGTTGTGGCTGTTGTACCCGTGCGACAGCGTGCGGATGAGGCAGAAGCGGTCGAGCCGCTTCGCCAGGTGCGGAACATGTTCCGTGAACCGCACGCCGGGGATGGCCGTGGGGATCGTGCCGAACTCGCCGCGGACCTCGGCCGGGGCGCCCGGCTTCGGGTCGAACGAATCAATATGGCTCGGCCCGCCGTACAGGTCGATGAGGATGACGGCCTTCGCCCGCCCGAACGTCCCACCGAGTTTCTTCGGCGACGCCAGCCCGGGGACCAAGCCGGCCATCGCCAGCGTGCCGGCCGTCAGCAGTTCGCGGCGGGAAGGGCCGTCGCAGGCCCGCGCGGCGTGGCCGAGGACGCGGAGCATGAAGAGGCTCCAAGGGGGAGGGAAGAGGTGAACTGTATCACGTCGAGGGGGACGGGGGAAGGGAAAAGTCATTCCACGTCCAAGCCGAATGAGTCCGTTTTTTCTGTTGCACTCTCTCACCCTGTCGATTACAGTTGACGATAGAAGATTGCACGAATGCGCGAGCGTTCGCGCCTCCCGCCTGCCTTTGACCTCTCCGTCACACATTGAGGGCTTGACGCCATGTTGGTTATCCCCGGTTTTTCAGGCAAGGACACCTGCGACGGGACGACCCGGCGCGACTTCATGCGCGTCGGCGGCTCGGCCATGCTCGGCCTGAGTGTCGCCGACCTGTTCCGCGTCTCGGCCCAGGCCGAGACGGCGGCCGTCAAGCCGGAGCACGGCGGCCCCGGCTTCGGCAAGGCCAAGAGCGTCATCCTCATCTACTTGCAAGGCGGCCCGAGCCACCTCGACTTGTGGGACCCGAAGGACGACGCGCCCGTCAAGAACAAGAGCGTGTTCAAGCCGATCGCCACGAAGACGACCGGCTTGCAGTTCACCGAATTGCTGCCGAAGCTGGCGATGGTGACGGACAAGGCCACGATGATCCGCTCGATGAGCTACACGCCCGTCGGCCTGTTCAACCACACGCCCGCCATCTACCAGATGCTGACCGGCTACACGACGGACAAGGTCTCGCCGTCCGGCCAACTGGAACCGCCGACGCCGAAGGACTTCCCGAACTTCGGGAGCAACATCATCCGCTTGAAGCCGCCGACCGAGCCGGTGCTGCCGTTCGTGATGATGCCGCGGCCGCTGCAAGAGTCGAACGTGGTGGGCAAGGGCGGGACGGCCGGCTTCTTGGGCAAGGCCTACGACCCGTACACGCTCTACCCGGCCGGCGACGACATGGACATGGACAAGATGTCCCGCGTGAAGACCGAAGACCTGCAACTGCGGTCGGACGTCGGCGAAGTCCGCCTGACGCGCCGGGCCAGCCTGCGGGACACGGTCTCCCAAGGGATGCCGGAACTCGAAAAGGCCACCAGCAAGTACGAGCTGAACACCTACTACGGCAAGGCCCTCGGCTTGGTGCTGAGCGGCAAGACGCGGGACGCCTTCGACCTGACGAAAGAGAAGGCCGAGGTCCGCGAGCGGTACGGCAAGAACACCTTCGGCCAAAGCTGCCTGCTGGCCCGCCGCCTGATCGAGGCCGGCACGCGGGTGGTGGAAATCAACTGGCCCAAGGTGGCCAACTCGGACAACCACTCGTGGGACGTCCACACCGGCCTGTCGGCCCGCATGAAGACCCAGTCGGCCCCGATGCTGGACGCCGGCCTCTCGACCCTCTTGGCCGACATGGACGAGCGCGGCCTGCTGAAGGACACGCTGGTGATCGCCGTCGGCGAGTTCGGCCGCAGCCCGCAGCGCGGCGTCAGCACGTCGGGCAACGACAACTCGGACGACGGGCGTGACCACTGGCCCTACTGCTACACCGCCTGCATCGCCGGCGCCGGCATCAAGCGCGGCTACGTCCACGGCAAGTCCGACAAGACCGGCAGCGCCCCGCTAGAAAACCCGGTCCACCCCACCGACCTGCTGGCGACGGTGTACCACAGCGTCGGCATCGCCCCGGAGACGATCGTGTACAACCACCTGAACCAGCCCCGCGAACTGGTGAAGGGGAACGTGATCGGCGGGATTATCGGGTGAGTTGGGCGAACGAAGTTCGCAATAGTGAGCCGACCGCCGTGAGGCGGCGGGTGGTTTTAAGGGCCGCCCGCCGCCGCCCGGCGGTCGGCCCACTTCGTCCGCATGGGCACGCTCCCACCCCGCGGATCTTCATCAACTCGATTGGGCCGACCGCGGCGCGGCTGCTATAGCAACTCTCTATCGTCAACTGTTCATCGCCGATCAGTTCGTCTGTTTACAGAAGCGTTTCTGGGAGGGCAGTCATGATCCGCCTCGTCGTCTTGTTGGGCTTGTCCGCCGGCTTGCTCGCCCACGCCCCGCGGTCCCACGCTCAGGAGTTGCTGGCCGAGGGCCTGCCCAACGCGACCCTGAGCATCCAAGACATCAAGGGCGTTTGGCTGCCGATCAAGAAGGGGGACATCTTCCGGCTGACGGACGGCAAACTCGTGTTCGTCCAACGGCTGTCGTCCGGGGGGACGGAAATCGTCGAACAGCCGGACCCGCGGACGGCCGCGGCGGCCGTGGGGACGGCCGACGGCAAGTACGAGTGGAAGTGGGACCCGGCGGCGAAGAAATTCGCCGGCAGCAAACCCGCGCCCCGCTTGGCCTTGGACGTCACTCCGGCGAAGACGACCCCGGCCGAGGAGGCGAAGTACCTGTACTTCGCCGCGTGCCGGCTGTGGGACCGCTTGGACGCCGCCGTGCAGATGGGGGACGTGACGACACTCGACGCGGTCCGCAAGCGGGCGGAAGCGCTCGGGATGCACGCCCGCGACGGCCGGCTCGCCCCG
>JAYUGD010000821.1:0-10803 GCA_043767785.1 Zavarzinella sp.
CGCCCCCGTCGCCAAACGACTGAAACGGTCACCGACTCTGCCCAAATGGAGCCTCACCATTGAACCCGCTGATCGGTAGAGTATTTTCACGCCGCTGCCTTAGGTCTGGGCAACCTTCCGGACCAGCGATCCTGTCCCGGAACTCCCGGAGTTGCGGGGTAGGGCGGTCATCGACCACGATGTCGGTAAGTGCCACGCGGGCGCGCAATCCGAGATCCGTGTACGGCTCCATGAGGTCGAGGCGCAGCAAGTGATGAGGGCGCTCCGGAACGTCGGTGCGCGGGTCAACCGTTATTTCCTGACGCCGCACTTCCTCCCCGAGTTTTGGGACGATCCGCCTGAGGATTGTTCTGGGGCTTTACTGGCAGCAGATGGGCATGTGGCCTTGCGGAATTCCGATATGTACTGGCAGGTCATGCCACTGACCGAGTCACTGTACACCCTCGGGCGTCCGGAGGCAGACAGCGAACACCCTTGTTACAAGCCGCATTTGCTTCACGCGGGCGGCATCCCGATTGTAAGCGATGAACTCCTTGCGGCACTGAAGCAGTTGGGCGCGGAGGGCGAAACCGGTCAGGTCATTTACCGCGGGTTCAACAAGGTCGCTTACGACACCGTTCAGCAGGGGTTCCGGCGGTTCCTCCCGCGTCCCGAGTACGAGATGCCCTACTCCGGGGGATTCGAGTTCCTTCCGGATGTGGTCGCGGGCGAGTCCGGCGTGTGCGCCATGCTGCGCTTTCGGAAGGGCCTTCCGGACAGGGTGCCCGGCATCTCGCGGAATCTGGCAGAGGACAGGTGGTACGATATTGCTGTAGCGCCCGGTCCGTGTGAGAAACTGCGGAGGTCGCGGAGGCGTATCTTGATCACACCGATCTTCCGCCGCGGCGGGGCAACTCACCGCTGGGTGTCCGATTTGGAAGCGGCGGTGGAAGAGTTGCGGGCGTGAGCGTGGCCGAAAAAGTAGTTGCAGGTGACCGGGAACCTCGGCCGCAGTAAGTTGGTTTAAGTCAGCCGGCCCCGGCCGCTCAACACGGTCGATGGACCGCTTGCGGCAGGTCGGCGAGCACGGCGGGGATCACACGCGGGCGTTCTCGCTGCTGAACCGGCCGGCGCCGTTGATCGAGACGGGCGAGCCGATCCGGGAACTGTTCGCGTGACGGTCAGACCGGCAGCCCGGCCAGGAAGTCCAGCGTCCGCAAGTACTCCGGCGGGCAGTCCCCGGCGATCAACTTGGCGACGGGGAAGTCGTCTGGGCAGTCCTCGTTCTTCCGCATGTTCCACGGGAATGGCAAGATCATGTTCTCAAAGAACACGTCCCAATAGCACATGGCCAGCCGCGTCTGGTCGTCCGGGAGTCGGGCCGGCTCTTGACGGCCGAGCAAGTGTTCCAACTGAGCAAAGTAACTTGGCGGGTCCGGCGGGTCGATGGTGAAGCCGTGGCCGGCGTAGTGGGTCCGCCCGACCACGACCGTGGGGATGGCCCGCATGGCCATCTCGATCCCTGTCGTCGTCGTGTACACCAGCCCGCAGTGGGCCAGCCGCATCAGGCCGTAAGTGTTCACGGCGTCGCCGCCGTCAACAAGGCGGATATTGGGCGGCAAGTCCGGGTACTTGGCCCGCACGGCCGGGACGACCGGCTCGTTGGTGGGGCAGGTCTTTTCGACGGGGTGCACGCGAACGACCAGTTGGCGGTCCGGGCGGGCGACGAACCAGCCGACCGTCTCCAGAATCCACTCGATCATGCTGGCGAAGGTGCGGTTCCGGCCCAACACCGTCGAGTCCCACGACAGGTTGGTGCAGAGCAGGGCGGTCGGCTTGTCGGGGCGGAGCGCGAGTTGGCTCAACAGTTCGGGCACCGCGGCCACGGGGGCGAGTTGCCCGTGCCACACGAAGTTGTCTCGCTCGTTCCAGCCCGGCAATTCCCGCTGCATCATCGCTTTTGTCACCCGCGCCCGCCGGGCCGGGGACAGGTCGTGGGGGGCGTCGGCGGCCCAATACGCCGAGGTGTCCAGCGAGACGGACGGCCTGTTGATGCCGACGTAGACGGACTGATGGCGGTCGTTGCAGTCAAACGTCCCGCACCCGAGCCCGCGCGCCTGAGCCACGTCGAAACCCGTGCCGTACTCGTACGCCGCGCCGTTGGGCATGACGACCCAGTCGTACCCCCCCTCGTCGAAGAGCCGGTGAAACCGCTTCGCGGCCTCCAAATTACGGGCCGTCCGCGTCGCAATCAACAAGGCGTCGGCGGGGCTGGTCGCCGGGCGGCACGTCTCTCGCCGCGAATAATGGCAGGCGTCAAAATAGCCGAGCCGGGCCGCGGACGCCCGGTCCGCGTCGGTGACCTCCGCCGGCGGCACTTGGGCGAAGGGGATCAGCCGCAGGTTCGGGTGGACCGCCAAGGCGATGTCGGCCACCGAGGAGGCGCCGGGCAGGTACTCGTTCCCCGGCATCTCGCCGAGGTAGTCCGGGAACTGGGCCCACGCATAGTCAACGCTCGCGCCGCGGCCGGCGAGCGCGACCGCGATGGGCAGACAGCGCCACACCCACGTCGGGTTGTGCAGGCCCGCCACCAAGATGCGGCGGCCCGCCATGTCGGGCCGCGAGACGCCGGGGGTCTTGTGCAGGGCGATGAACTGGGCGGCGACGTGGGATTGGTCGCCGACGACTTGGGTGTACGGGACGGTGGGGGGGGACGTTTGGGAGCGGCGCGCGAGCCAGCGGTTGACCGCGGCATGCGAGGCGAAGTCCGGCAGGCCGCGGGTCCGCCATGCCTTAAAGACCTTGTTGACCCGCCCGGCGAGCGGCAGGGCCTTCAAGAACGCTTTGGCCTTCAGCATAGAAATCCCATGTGTGCATTGCGGCGAGTGCGAACCCGCAGTCTATCCGCCGCGCCGGGCTGCCGTCAACGCCGGCGCTTTACGCCGCGATCTTGATGCCGGACGTGCCGAGGGAGAGCATCTCGCGGAGCTTCTCGACGGTGATCCAGTCGTCGTTGCGGTCGCTGGAGTAGCAGAAGCCGTCGGCGCACAGCGTGGCGTTGTGCCGGGCCATGTACTTGTTGACATCCAGCCCGAAGTGGGTCGGCAGGATGGCGTAGTAGTTTTCGAGCCGGACGGTGTTGCGGGACTCGTCCTCGGGGATCATCACCTCGTGCAGCTTCTCGCCGGGGCGGATGCCGATCACGTCGATCTCGCACTCCGGGGCGACGGCGGTGGCCAAGTCCGTCACGCGCATGCTCGGGATGCGGGGGACGAAAATTTCCCCGCCTTCCATGATGTCAAGGCTGTTCAGCGTGAACTCAACGGCCTGCTCCAGCGTGATCCAGAACCGCGTCATGCGGACATCTGTGATCGGGAGCCGGCCGGTGGCACGCATTTTCAGGAAGAACGGGATGACGCTGCCGCGGCTCCCCACCACGTTGCCGTAGCGTACGACGCTGAAGCGGGTCTTCTTCGCCCCGACATAGCTGTTGCCGGCGACGAACAACTTGTCCGAGCAGAGCTTGGTGGCGCCGTACAGGTTGATCGGGCTGGCGGCCTTGTCCGTGCTGAGGGCGACGACGCGGCGGACGCCGGTGTTGATGGCCGAGTCGATGACGTTGGACGCCCCCAGGATGTTCGTCTTGATGGCCTCCATCGGGTTGTACTCGGCGGCGGGCACGTGCTTGAGGGCGGCCGCGTGGATCACCACGTCGATGCCCTCGAACGCGCGCTCGAGCCGGGGCTGGTCGCGCACGTCCCCGATGAAGTAGCGCATTTGCGGGTGGTCTTGCAGCGAGAACTTCTGCTGCATCTCGAACTGCTTCAACTCGTCCCGGCTGTAAATGACGAGGCGCTTGGGCGGGTTGGGCAAGCCGAGCAGGTAGCTAGTGAGTTGGTTGCCCAAGGAGCCGGTGCCGCCGGTGATGAGGACGGAGGTGTCGCTCCAATTCATGCGTCGTCCGCCTGGCGTTTGGGAAAGTCGCAACACGGTCTGCTCCATCCGGGCCGGAGTGAAGCGTGGCTGTCATTAAACGGAAAGGCCCGTCCGGCCGCCACCCGCGCGGCGGCGCCGACAGCGACGCAGAGTGGCTGATTCATCGGCCGAACCGCCGCCCCCGGTGCAATGATTGTGCGGGCGGCGGCGACTTTACGGCTTCACCCCGGTGATGATGAACCAGTCCAGCGTCTCCGTATACAGGTGGTCACGGGTGCGGCCGATCAGCACGTCTTTGAAATGCGGGTCGAACATCTCGTGGATGGTCTTCTCGTCGTCGAAATATCAGTACACCTGCCCGGCCCGGAAGTCCCCCGGCCGGCCGATCTGGTAGCGGTGCGGCCCGAGTGGCGTGCAGTTCAGCAGGATTTTGTGGTCCGGCTCCGTGGTGCTGATGAAGAACCGGCCGCCGGGCGCCAGCACGCGGCGATACTCTTGGATGGCCGCGGCCATGTCGGCCTCGTTGTCCTCATAGTGGATGACGTTCCACGACGTGAGGAAGTCGAACGTGGCGTCCGCGAACGGGAGTTGCCGGTTCGTCCCGATCTTCAGGTCCGACTCGTACCCCAGCTTCTTCAGCTTGCCGGCGACCATCTCCGAGATGCGCGGGTCCACTTCCGAGCCGGATAGTTTCAGGCCGAGGGAGGCGAGGAACACCAGATTGTTCCCGTTGCCGTGACCCACGTCCAGCACGCGCTTGCCGGCCATGTTCTGGCGGTCCAGGCCGGGGACGTAGGCCCCCTTGAAGGACCGGACCAGCGTTTCGCTGGGCCACAGCAGTTCCTCGCCGCTGCTCGCGTACTGGGCGTAGGCCTCGGCCCACTTGTCAAAGGCGGTTGATTCGGCCATCTGGGGGCTTCCCGGGTTACTGACAATACGGGGCGCGGACGCCGATTGACCAATACCCGCCCCGGCGTAAATTGGCAAGGCATCCCGGCTCGGTGGTGTAACTGGCAGCCACGCAGGTCTTAGAAGCCTGTGCTGAAAAGCGTGCGGGTTCGAGTCCCGCCCGAGCCATCGAATCCGTCCCGAACACGTGTCACACCGCCCGAATGATGACGATGTCGCCCGGCTGCTCCGCCTTGCCCACCGCGGTGCGGATGTGCCGAGTGATCGCCTCGGCGTGCAAGGCCGTGGAGATCACCACCAGCCCGGCCGATCGGATGGCCTCTTTGGCTTCGGCCGGTTCCCGCACGGGGATCGGGTGGAAGTACGCTTTCTTCGCCGGGTTGGAATCCACCACCACCACGCCGGCGTCCTCCGCCATTCCGGACAGCAAGTCGCGGGTGACCTGATTGGCCGCCCACACGACCACCGGCGCGCCCGTGCCGCGGACGCTGTTGATCCGCGTGCGGACGGCGTCCAGCCGCGCCCGGTAGGCGTCCACGACGGCCTTCGAATCCGTCATGCACCCCTTCGCCACATGGTATTCGCTGATCCCGGCGGTCGGCTTGCCGGCGCCCGGCCGGAACACCGCCACGAACCCGAACGGCCGGCTGCAATTCAGCAGACTGACGGACACCGGCTCCAAGCCCTCCTTGGCGGCGACGGCAATCAGGCTATTGGGCGAGAAGTGGGACGTGTGTTCAAACCAGTGGAACCCGGCCGGGTCCGCCGGGTATCCGTACAGGTTGGGGACTTCGAGGATGAGGACGCCGTCCGGGCGCATCGCCTTGGCGCAGAGGGCCAAGAACCGCCGGGGGTCGGCGACGTGTTCCAGCACGAAGTAGGCCGCCAATAGATCGACCGAGTGCGGCGGGAGGGAATCGAGCGACGCCGCGTCGCTGCCGCAAGAGGTGTTCGGCTCAATGGCCGTGTACGACGCGACGAGCGCCGAGAGCGGCCGGCGGAAGGCGTCCGTATTGTTCCCGCCAATTTCCACGAAGGCGGGGCGGCCGGCCTTGGGCAAGTGCGCCGTGATGACGCGCAACCGCTTCTCGACCGAAAAGTCCGGCTCTTGGCCGGTCCAGTGGCTAAACGAATCGCCGTAGTATTCCAGCAGGCTTTCGTCCGTCGGGCACGGCGAGACGAAGGCGAACCCGCACCGCCGGCAAACGACATTCCGGACCGTCCACTGGTACGTGGCTGACCGCGTTTTCGTGGCCGTCGTGTACTTCCAGATTTCCTCGGGCGCGTCGGCCCCGCAACAATCACGTGCGGGGGAAGTACGTAAGTCCCTTCATGGCGCCCTATTGGCTGAGACGGTCACGGGCGAAGCATCCGTGGCCATCGGCGATGTCCCCGCGAGGGGCCACTTGTCCAGTCCGACCTCCGGGCCGCCCGCCAGTATTTCTTGCTTCAGAAGCGAGTGGGAGATTTGACGTAAGCCCCGCGACCCATCAGCACGGGGCTCTTGGGCCGACGACTCACACGGCCGCCGGCGCGCGACGGCCGCCGGCGCTGCGGTCGTAGCCGTTGTGGCGACGGAGGATGGCGAGGGCGTCGGCCGGCCGACCCTCGGCGTGGACCGTAACGACCGTGCGGCCCGACCGGAACTCCGTGTCGTAGTACTTGGCGTCGTCCTCGGGGACGCCCAAGCCCACCAGCGTACCGACGAGACCGGCAATGGCCGCCCCGCCGGCCGCGTTCGCCAACAACGCCGCCAAGGCGCCGCCGGCGATCACCGGGCCAATGGCCGGAATTAGCCCCGCCAAGATGCCAAGCCCGATCAGGCCGCCCGCCCCGGCGCCGACGGCCGCCCCGACGATGGCGCCTTCCTCGACTTTCGTACCCTTGTCCGCGGTCGTCCCGCCCTTCTTGTCGTGCCCCACGACGCCAATTTGGCTGTTGGAGAAGCCCGAACTGCGAAGTTCGGCGACGGCCCGGTCGGCGTCGTGGTGGTTCTCGAAGACGCCGACGACGGTGGAATTCTTCGTTACGCTGGCCATGAGAGCATACTCCTTGATGAGAGTGGTCAAGTTGATCCCGTTGCTCTGGCGGCTGCCGGCCGTCAGAGGGGTGAGGTCGGATGGCTACGCAAGCGTGGCGCCGACAGGACGATTCCGAGCTCAATGTCCCAATTTCCTGACATGTCCGGCCATTGCCGTCGCAAATCTCGCCTTACCAAAAGCCCGCGACATCGGTATGTGCGCCCCCGATTCGCTCCGTCGGGAAGTCGTCATGCGCGCCGGCGTTCTTCTGCTCGCGGCGGTGGCCGTCGTCGGCCTCCCAGCCACGACGCGCGCCCAAACGCGGCTGGAACAGATTTACACCCACATGCACGGCGGGCCGACATTCCCGGCGCCCGTGAAACCGGGGCCGAAGCCGGACGCCTCGCCGTACTCGTTGAACAACGCCGTCCAAGGGGCCGAGGCCGGCAAGGCGCTCCTCATGCTGGGGATCGGCGGCGCCATCCTCGCCACGACCCCTTTCTGGCTGCCGGTCGCCCTGTTCGACCAGAACGACATGAACTTCTCCAAGTACCCGTACGCCTACCCCGGCATGTGCCTCGTGGCACCCGGAAGCGGCGACCCGCTGGACAACGCGGAGGGCTATTGGGAGAACGAGCGCATCACCAAGGGCTGGGCGCTGCGGACCTCGGTCGATGTGGGGAACAATTCGGACGACCTGAGCCGCGTCGGCGGGCAAGTATTCCTGGACACGAACTTCAACCGCCTCGGCCTCTTGGCCAACGTGAACTGGTATCGAGAACACAACCCCTTGGGCAAAGACCCGTCGGCCCTGATGTCGGACGTGAACGTGACGTACCGCCTCACCCAGTGCGAATGGCTGCAAATGCACGTCGGCCTCGGGGCGCGGGCGTGGCGTTCCCTCGGCGACGTCTCCGGCGGCGTCAACGGCTTCTACCGCGGCGACCTGTTCCCGTGCCGCCCGGTAACCCTGTCCACGATTTACGAGGTCGGCAACTTGGACCAGTCTCTGTTCATGCACTTCCGGACGCAAGTCGGCGTGAACTGGCGGCACGGCGAACTCTTCCTCGGCTTCGACTGGACCCGCTTGGCCGGCGTCACCCTGCAAGGCCCGCTCGTCGGCCTGCGGCTGTGGTTCTGAGCAATGGCAAAGCCCATGGACGGCCGTCCATCCATCCATCCATGGGCTTTCCGGCCATAAGATAACCTCACATCGTCTCTCTTCAGCATCCCGCCATGCGACTTCTGTTCACGCTTTTCTTCACCGGCCTTACCGCCACCGCTGCCTCTGCCGGCACCTACCACGAAGTGACATATCCCCCGTCCGACAAGCCGGGGGAGTTGCAACTCGGCGTGACGTACACCGTCTGGATTCCGGACGGCGTGAAGACCCTGCGCGGCGTGATCGTCCACCAGCACGGCTGCGGGGCCGGGGCGTGCAAGGGCGGGGAGACGGCCGCCTACGATTTGCACTGGCAAGCCTTGGCCGCCAAGTGGGACTGCGCCTTGCTCGGGCCGTCTTACCACCAAGACGACAAGCAGAATTGTCGGCTGTGGTGCGACCCGCGCAACGGGTCGGACGCGGCGTTCCGCAAGGGGCTGGCTGACCTCGCGGCCAAGAGCAAACACCCGGAACTGGAGACTGCACCGTGGTGCCTGTGGGGCCACTCCGGCGGCGCGTTCTGGGCCAGCCTGATGCAAGTGAAACACCCGGAGCGGATCGTGGCCATTTGGTTCCGGTCGGGGACGGCGTTCACGTCTTGGGAGAAAGGGGAGATTCCCAAGCCGGAAATCCCGGCCGCCGCCTACGGTATCCCGATCATGCTGAACCCGGGCGCCAAGGAGAAGGACGACAAGCGCTTCAGCGGGGCGTGGACCGGGTCAATGGCCATGTTCCAAGCCTACCGGGCCAAGGGGTCGCCGGCCGGCTTCGCCCCGGACCCGCGCACGGCTCATGAGTGCGGGGACTCCCGCTACCTGGCCATCCCGTTCTTCGACGCCTGCCTCGCGTTGCGACTGCCGGACCCGCGCAACGCCGACCAACAGTTGAAGCCCGTGGACGCCAAGGCCGGTTATCTGGCGCCCGTCTTGGGCGACAAGGCCGAGGCCGCCGCCAAGTACGCCGGCCAGCCCGAAGATGCCGTTTGGCTGCCGAATGAAGCCGTCGCCAAGGCGTGGGCCGAATACGTGAAGACCGGATCGACCGCGGACACCACCCCGCCGCCGGCCCCGACCGATCTGAAAGTGACGATGACCCCGGACGGCCCGACGCTGACGTGGAAGGCGACCGCCGACTTCGAGAGCGGCCTGCAAGGCTTTATCATCGAGCGGGAAAGTGCGGATGCCATCGCTTATCCGGCGAAGCCCGTCGGCCGCTTCGGCCGGCCCCTCTTCCAAACGATGTCCTACCACGACACCCCTGAAAAGCCGCTTCCGGAATCCAAATTCGTGGACAAGGACTCGAAAGGCTTGTCGCGGGCGTACCGCGTGACGGCCGTCAACGGCGTGGGGCTGAAGTCGAAGCCGACCGAATGGGTCGCGCCGAAGTAGGCGCGACGAACCCGGACCGCGGGGCCGTGTCCTGTAACACACGACAGGGAATGGCTTCCCGGACTCTTGATGTTTCCCGCATCGACGGCCTACAATAGCGGCAAGAATTGGTTTTGGTTAGAGGCACACATCTAGCCGATGTCAGAGCCGGCTCTTATCCCATGTTCACCCTGCCGGCGGGTGGCTGCCCTTGACCTTCCCATCACCGGCAGGTTAATGATCGCTTGGTCCGGCGGTAACGGCTGGGCGATTTATTCCGGCTGGGGCGCGAATAAAGTCGAACGCGGGCGTGGCAATTGGCCGCGTCAAATGCCCATCCGGTCCCATGTTAGCGCATCGTGTTCCGGTCCGACACGGATTTCGGACGTAGGGCAAAAGGTGTCATCGCATGGCCAAGCAGTATTCCAGGATGAGCTCCGTCGCAGACCTTCAAATAGCGGGCGGGACCGAGTTGCGGGAAGCGACCGCCACGCCGTCGGCCATCGCTGACCGCCCGTTGCCCCATGCCGTCATCCGCTCACTGGCGCAACACGCGGAGGTGCTCCAGTCTGACTTACTCCCGTCTCTGTGGCTGGTGGCTTACGACGCCGACCGAATGGCCGCGACCGTCCCGGAGATTTGCCGCCTGGTGGAAGACGCATGGGAGACACTGCCCGCCGTCGCGGAATCGACGCCGGACTTTTACGTGTTCAAAACGGGACTCGACACGGACGATTTGTCCCTGTTTACGGCGGCCGGGGCCGAAGGCGTGGACGTGACGCACGAAGCGTACCGGGACGACCCGCGGCAGAATACCCCGGCCGCGTACATTTTGGCCCGGCTGGAAGACATCTTGGCCTGCGACCTCCCGGTGACGACCCCGCTCCCGGCCGCGGAACGGCCGCCGTCCCCCGCGCCGCAAGCGCAGGATTGGGACACTCTGCGCCACTTTGGCATCGTTTCTCGCCCCGACGGCCAATGAATCTTTTCGCCCTCAGTTCACCTTATACAATCATTTTTACGACTCTCCCACAATAACCCGCCCGCCCTGGCGGGGGCTTGCCATCCATGCCCATCGTCCGCGCCGCCTACTTGGCCGACCGAAATTATTTGTTGGGCGGCCGTCTCATCCCGGTCGGAATCCGAGACCAACTGGTCCGCGTTCACCACTTCATTGACCGGGCAATTGAACAGGGCGTCCTTCAGGACAAAGACACCAACCCTTTGGTGATCGTCGGCGGCGGCGTGGCCGGCGTGGCCGCCGCCATGCACGCGGCGTTCCGCGGAATCAAGAGCATCGTGGTGGAGCAGCGGCGAGACGTCTTGTTGTTGCAGCGCCAGTGTCTGACACGCCACTTGTGCCCGACGCAGTACGACTGGCCGATCACCCATTATTGGCAAGGCTCCTTTCCGCTCTCCCGGGATCTGC
>JAYUGD010000822.1:0-3949 GCA_043767785.1 Zavarzinella sp.
TTGCCCTTGGGGTCCACTGGCCTGAAGCACGGGGGCGGGCTGACGAAGCTGACGGTCCTGAACCGGAAAGATCTCCGCGAGTTGCGCCTGTTCGGCCTCAACGTCTCAGGGCCGGGGTTCGCTCACTACAAGGGGCTGCCGACTCTGGTCGGGCGGCACGTGGGTCAGGCAACGGTGACGGACGACGACTTTCAACCCATCAGCGGGATGTCCCGCCTCCCCAGCCGCTAGGGGTCTGTCTATCGGCGGTCGACGGCCACGCCGGCTTCCGGCCGGGCTTTCACACCCCGACTTCTTCTTCCGCCGGGCCGTTCATCAAGTCGCCGAGCAACCCTTGCGGCGGCGGGAGCAGGTAGCAGATCAGGATGCCGAGCATGTAGAGGGCCAGGGTCGGGACGAACAGCCACATCATGGAGATCACGTCCGTGGACGGGGTCAGCACGGCGGCGAGGATGGCCAGGATGAAGATGGCGTACCGCCACTTCGCCAAGTAGATCTCCCACGTGAAGATGCCGATCCGGTTGAAGAACAGCATCACCAGCGGGGTCTGGAACGCCACGCCGAACACCAGCGGCATGACCAGCGCGAAGCCGAGCCACTCGTTGAGCCGCAAGTCCGGGTCCACGTTGATCCAGCGGTAGAAGCTCAACATCGCCTCGACGGCCCGCGGCAGCACCATGAACTGGCACAGCACGCACCCGCCCAAGAACAGGAAAATCGAGAACGGCAGGTAGACGTGGACCAGCTTCTTCTCGTGCGGGTACAGCCCGGCCCCGATGAACGCCCACATCTGCCCGAAGATCCACGGGCACGCGAGGATCACCCCGCACAACATCGACACCTTCATGTACACCCAGAACGCTTCCATCACGCCGAGGCCCGTCAGGTACTGCCGGGAATCCGTCACGTACTCGCCGTCGTTGTTGGCGAGATAGACGTCCGCGACCTGTAACCGGAGGGTCGTCTCGATGTGCGTCTGGTCCGGGTTTTTCAGCGTCAGCCCGTCAAACGTGTCGAGGAAGTCTTTGGTGGCGACGCGGGCTTTCACCTCGTTGAACTGGGCGATTTTCCCGGTCTCCGCGTTCTCCCGCGACTTCGCCACGTCCGCGCGGACCCGCTCGGTCCGCTCGTGGTAGAACTCCTTCACCTGCGACTCCACCGGGTCGGTAATGATCTTCAGCATCGGCTTGCCGACGCCGATCCATGGCTTGCCGAGGGCGTCGCCCAGGGCGTCGAGGGCGAAGCCGATGACGAGGCAGAAGCACAGGCCCTTGATGGCCCGCCACATGCGCGTGCGGAGTTCGTCGAGGTGGTCCCCGAACGACATGCGCGATTCTTGAAAGAAATCTTCCCCGTACTCGGGGCGGTGCTTACGGTAAGAGCCGAACATGGGATTCCCTGCGGATGGGCAGGTGAGCGACGGCGGGCGGAGGTGCCGCTTGTCGGAGTGGGTTGGTGAAGAGGACCGGACATCGGGCGAGGGTGCCCGGGCCGAATCCCCGACGAGTGTGAGGGAATCTTAGCGCTCCCGGCGGGCGCGGGCAAGGGCCGGCGACGCGCACGAAAAAAGCCGCCGGGTATTCCGGCGGCTTCAAGCAGGGGAGACATTCCTTGGGCAAACGGGAGAGGTCACCCCGGTTACTTGTACTGGGCGCTGCCACTCGCGGCGCGGTGCGGGAACTGGTCTTGCTGTGTCCCGTAGCGGTTCGTCAGGGAGCGGAAGAGGACTTCCAGCACCATGAAGACGGCGACGATGCCGACGGCCAACCCGACCCAACTGAGGGAGCGAAGCACTTCTTCATTCATGTCCTTCTCCTCGACTGTCGAAGGTGCCGCCGCCTGCCGAAATTGATCGGCCAAGGGGGGGCGAAACCACTCTTCGGAAGGAAAAACAACTGCCTTGACAAAACCCGAATCCAAGAAAGCCCTGAATTTACTTCTCAATAAACTCTATCAATCATAAACATGTGAGGCGATGGGTGATCGACTCATATGTTAACTGATCAATCATCAAGTTAAAATGATGAAATGGCTCCTTAGAACATTAACAAAGCACATGGCGTTCCAGTTTTTCCGAATATTCAGATTATACCAAATATCGCCATTTTGACGTGCTTCCCTATCTTCCGATGTCAGGTTTAACCTCTATTCACCCCGAAAGTGCGCAGATGAGTTCCATTTGTTGCGCACTTTGTTGCCCAATTCCCCCGTTAAAAAATTCAGCCCGGACAAAATATGACCGGAATTGCGACGACGGGCAGACTTGTCCGCTATCCTTGAAAATGTTTCGGCGGGCGCGTCCCTCCCTGCGGGGAGGGCATGGAAACGCCGTCATGTTCGCACTACGATAATCTCATGAGTCTCGCAGGGCAGCGCTCCTGCCGTCCCCTCCTCACGGTCGTTCCGGCATGATTGGCCGCATCTTTTTGGGCCGGTACGAAGCCGTCCGTCTCCTCGGCGAAGGGGGGATGGGGAAGGTGTACCTCGCCCGCCAACTCGACTTGGGCCGGCAAGTCGTCGTCAAAGTCATGCACGACGACGTGGCCGCCGACCCCAAGTTCCGGGACCGCTTCCAGCGCGAGACGCTGTTGATGGCCCGGTTCTCGCACCCCTACGCCGTCGCCCTGTACGACGCCTCCATCTCGGACGGCCCGTGCATCGTGATGGAGTACATCCGCGGCGTGAACCTCGAAACGCTGCTGAACAAGAACACCAAGCTCTCCTACCCGCGCGTCGGCCGGCTGCTCTCGCAACTGTGCGAAGTCTTGCACGTCGCCCACGAGCAGGGGCTGATCCACCGCGACCTGAAGCCCGCCAACCTGATGGTGGTGGACCACGACACGCCGCGCGAAAAAGTGAAGGTGATGGACTTCGGGCTGGCGAAGCTCCTGGACGCCGCCGCCCTCGCGGACTACCGGGCCAGCAGCGCCGAATTCGCGGTCGGCACGCCGGGCTACATCTGCCCGGAGCAGGTGAAGGGGGACGCCGTCGACCACCGCGGGGACTTGTACAGCGTCGGCGTGCTGCTGTACGAACTGCTCACCGGCCGGCTGCCGTTCGTCGGCCCGTCGGCGATGGACTTGATGTTGGCGCACGCCACGGAAATGCCGCCGCGGTTCGGCGACCTCGGGCTGGGCCTGGACATCCCGGAGCCGATCGAGGCGTGCGTGTTCACCTGCCTCGAAAAGAACCCGGCCGACCGCCCGCAGAGCGCGGGCGAGTTGGCCGAGATGTACGAGACGGCCTTGTCGATGGCCCTCTCCGGCATGGGCGAGGCGGCCCCGGCCCCCGCCCGCCAAGTCGGGCCGACGCTGGTGAACGACCCGAACACGCTGACGTTCACGATGGAGGCGTGGATGCCCGAGTCCATCGCCATCATGAAGCTGCAGGGGTTCGCGGCCGACCACGCCGGGCAGATCGTGGAGAGCGTCCCCGGCATGGTGACGATGAAAGTCTCCGCCGGGCCGGCCAACGCCCGCGGCGGCTCGCTGTCGTGGCTCGGCTTCGGCCGCAAGGCCGAGCCGCTCTGGCTGGAACTGCACCTGCACCAAGTGGACCCGGCCCGCGGCAACAAGCTGCTGCTCCAAGCCGTCTTCCGCCCGCAGTCCCTCAGCCAACTCGCCGACCCGGCGTGGCGCGCGCGCTGCACCCAAGCGTATGTGGACTTGCGCGGGTATTTGATGGGGACGGGGTGAGCGTGAGTTCGGAGTTCGGAATGCGGAATGCGGAATGGAAGACGGTTGCTTCGGCGGTTTTCGGCCTGAAGGGCCGGTTATACGGCACGCGGCCAAGAATGATGCCACCGGTGGTCGGCCCCTTGTACTCCTCACGCTCCACGTGAGGACCGGCTTCCCGCCCGAGACGACCGCTTCCCGTGGGGGGAAGCCGATCCTCACGCGGAGAGCTTGTGCAAAAATCGGCCGGCGGGGGCGACAGGATTCGCGGGCCG
>JAYUGD010000823.1:0-10790 GCA_043767785.1 Zavarzinella sp.
ACGCCTTCGGCGAGTCCCTCGACTGGATCACGCGGACCGACGCCGTCAATTATTTCGCGCACGCCGGGTATGAGATTCAATGAAATTGAAAATGCTCTAATCGGTCCTTCAGACCGAGGGTTTTCTTGGGCATCGTTCCCAGCCCTTTCGGGCTGGGCTATGGTAATCGGCCCTTCAGGCCGAAAAACCGGCCGTTGTGCGGGCGGCGAGCGACATGTGTATAACGAAGAATGCGGAGCCGTAAATATGCCACCCGACGGAGAGCGCTGAATGTTCCGTGTCAGCGTCGGGGAATATGAAATCTGCTGCCAAGCAGACGGCTTGCCCGTGATCCTGTCCGAGTACCAACAGCGTGCAGCCCTGTCGGAAGACTTCGGCGTTGCGGACAAGGCCGGTTCATCGGTTTGCTTCGTCGGTGTTGGTCGGAATGGGCAATGGCCGTCCCTCGTCGTGGTTCAGCGCTACGCGCCGGCCGGGGGTGGGTTCTTTCCCGGCGTCCTATTGGTGCCCGAGACGGATCAGTTGTTCATCGGCGCGGGTCGCCGCCTGCTTGGGTACGACCTGTCGCGGCCGGCCCGTCTGTGGGAAGATGAGACGGACTGCGGCTTTTGGTCGTGGAGTCGTCACGGGCCGGTGGTGCTGATGGCCGCGGAACTGGAACTGGCGGCGTGGGACTTAACCGGCCGCAAACTGTGGTCGCGGTACGTCGAGCCGCCGTGGGAGTTCTCGGTTGCCGGTGAGGTGGTCGCGATGGATGTCATGGGTGTCGTCTCCCGTATCCATCTTCTCAGCGGTCGAGACATCGAATCTCCAAACCCTTAACTTTCATCGCCTTTCCGGTCTCATCATCAAAAGTCGTCCCTCGGGCGAAAATCCTTCGCCCATCAACCACCCTCGAACTGCCCACTCCCGTGCGCTTGCCCATCCCCGTACTATGTTGCCGATGGCGACCGTTTGCCCGTCACCTCCCGTCCTTGGTCGGTTGTCCCATCTGTTGGTCGGTTCGACATCCCCCCCCTCGCACATCACCCGAAAGGACGCATCGGCATGGCTTCTGTACGCACGCCTCGATTGGCCGTCGCCGCGCTGGAGCGGCGGGATGTCCCGGCTTTTTTGGGGAACGAGCTGTTCCCCGCAGACAATCCGTGGAACCAGGACATCTCGGCCGCCCCGGTGGCGGCCAATTCGGCGGCCATCATCGGTCGCATCGTGAGTCGGCACAATGGGACCGCCCCGGGGTTGCACGCGGACTTCGGCAACCCGGCGATTGACGGCGCCCTCTACGGCATCCCGGTCAACGTCGTGGACGGCAACACGCCCAAGGTGACGGTGACCATTCCCTCCTTCGGCTACGCCGACGAGAGTGACATCGTCCAGGTGCCGATCCCGGCGAACGCCGTCATCGAGGGGGACGGGCCGACGGGGCCGCTGCCGCCGAGCCAGCGCGGCGACTCGCACCTGCTCGTCTACGACAAGACCAACAACGTGCTGTACGAACTCTACCAGGCGGTGCGGCCGAGCGAGACGGCCTACCCCTACGGCGGTTCGCACCCGACCGGACAGTGGGGGGCGTACCAGATTTCCTACTGGGACTTGAAGACCAACGCCTTCCGCACCGTCGGGGCCACCTCGGCGGACGCGGCCGGGCTGCCAATCCTGCCGGGTTTGGTGCGGCCGGACGAGGTGTTGCTGTCCGACCCGAGCGCGCAAGGGGTGATCGACCACGCCATCCGCGTGACGGTGCAGCAGACGCGGGACATGTTCGTCTACCCCGCGTCCCACGAGGCGAGTTCGCTGCCCGATGCGGACTTGCCGCGCATGGGCGAGCGGTTCCGGCTCAGGGCCGACTACGCGATCCCGGCGAACTGGTCCCCCGAGGCCAAGGCCATCGCCCAGGCGATGAAGACCTATGGCCTGATCGTCGCCGACAACGGCTCGGACATGTTCTTCACCGGCACGCCGTCCACGCGCTGGGACATGGACGCCGTCTCGCAAGTCCGGCAAATCACGGCGAGCAACTTCGATGTCGTGGACCTCACCCCCGTCCTGACCGGCTTGAGCGCGACCAGCGGATACGCCGCAGGGGGGACGACTGTCACGCTCACCGGGAAGAACTTCTCCGGGGCGGCGGGCCGGCTGCACGTCCTGTTCGGGGAGACGGAAGCGGCGGCCGTCACTGTCCTGTCGGACACGCAAATTCAGGCGGTCGCCCCGGCGCACGCGGCCGGCGATGTGGCGGTGCGCGTGCAGTCTGGCGAGACGGCGGCGGACACGAACGACAACCTGGTCTTCTTCGGGGCCGGCGCCTCGGCCGCGATTCCGTTCACGTTCACGGCCAACCCCAACGCTCCCATTGCCGCAATCTCCGCCCCTACGGACGGCTTCAACGGCGTGCGCTACCAAGCCCGCACCGTCACGTTGACCGCCAGCGATGCGGACAACGCCGGTGCCGATTTCTCGTTCGCCCTCGACTGGGGCGACGGGCAGACCGAAACCGTCACCGGCCCGAGCGGGACGGCCGCGAGTCATGCCTACGCGGCGACGGGGACGTTCACCGTGCGCGTGACGGCCACTGACCCGAACGGGGAATCGGGACCGACGGCCACGCGGGCACTGACCATCGGCGCCGCGGAAGTCCAAGCCGGCCGACTGACCGTCGGCGGCACGGTGGGCGCGGACGCCTTCAGCGTGACGATCACCCCGACCGCCGGCCGCGTGACGGCGACGCTCAACGGCGTTTCGCTCGGCTCGTTCCCCACGTCCGGCACGGCCCTCTTGATCGGCGGGCCGGGGGCGAACACGTTGGCCGTTACCGGGCGGTCCGTCGCGGATACCTTTGCTCTGACGCCGACGAGCATCACGGCCAGCGGAATCGCAATCACCACGGACGCGGTGACGCTGACGAAACTCGATGGCGCCGGCGGCACGGACCGCTTCACGGCCGGGGACGCCGACAACCGTTGGCGGCTCACCGGCGCCAACGCCAGCCTCCTCAACGACGCGCTGACGCTCACCCACGTCGAAACGCTTGTCGGCGGCGCGCTGGCTGACAGCTTCGCCTTCACGCCCCTCGGGTCGGTAGGCGGGAAGATCGACGGCGGGGCCGGCCTTAACACGCTCGACTACTCTGGCCGCACCTCGGCCGTGACGGCGAATCTGGGCACGGGGTCGGTCAGCGCCGTGTACGTCGGAAAAGTGGGCGGGGCGGCCAATATCTCCGTCCTGATTGGCGGGGCGGGGAGTGACAAACTCACCGGCGGTCTCGGCGATGATGTGCTGGTCGGGGGCTTGGGGAACGACTCGCTCGTCGGCGGCTTGGGGAACGACCTGCTCATCGGCGGCCTCGGGGCCGACACCCTCCGCGGCGGCGCTGGGTTCGACATCCTCGTGTCCGGGGCGGTGACGTTTCAGACGGACGCGGTCGCCTTGGACGGGGTGCGCTCGGCGTGGTCGCACGACACCGGGACGCCCATCGGGCCGGGCAATTACGCCGCCCGTGTGGCCTTGGTCCGCGACTCGGGCGCGAACGGCTTCCGACTGGACGGCACCACGATCACCGAGTCCCCGGCCAAGATTGACAGCGTGTACGGCGACGCGGACCTCGATTGGCTCGCGGCCGGGACGGGGGACAAAGTGTTTGGCCTCGACGCGGCCGAGATTCGGGACACGTTCTGAATCCAGGTTGTCCCGGTCATTTGTCCGGCAAGGCGTCCCATGCGTGGACGAGTTGGCCTACGCCGTACTCGGAGAAGTCGCTCCGTCCCACGGCGAGTTCCACGACCACGCGGTATCGGCCCGGCCGGGGCATGGCGGGAATGGGGAGGTCCAACTCGACCGTCTGGCCCGGGGCGACGGAGCCGTTCCGCAGGCCGGCCTGCCCGTAAAAAACTCCGTCACCGTGGCCGGCCCACACCCAGTAGCGGACGTGGACGCCGACGGCCGTGCCGGCGCACATCTCCCACGGCACGGCGCTCAAATTCGTCGCCCGCACGCGGTAGACGACCGGCCTCGTCGCCGGGAGGGAAGCCGGGGCGGCCACGAACTCCAGCGTCCCCCACGCCAAGCCGGGCTTGTAATTATTCGCGGCCCACGCCCGGAAGGTCGCGGGAGAATGGGTGACATTTCTTTCGGCCAGCCATGTCTCGTACAAGTCGAAGAAGGCGTCCATCTGGGCGGTGCGCAAGATCGGGGTGTGCCCGTAGCGCAGGGAACACTGCCGACGGGCGGTCGGCGCGTCGGCGTCCGTGTACAGCAGTTGCCACACGGCGACGGCCAGCCCGGTGCGGTCCGACCCCTGTTGGCAGTGAATGAGCAGCGGGTACTCGGTGCGGTCGAACACGTCGATCATCCGCCGAAGCTCGTGCGGAGACGGCAGCCGGCCGGCGGACAGCGTCACGTCTTCTTGCGACACGCCCGCCTCTGCGGTGCCGTGCGTCTCGGTGTCGTACCAGTCTTCTGGGGCCTGCCCGCGCAGGTTGACCACGGACCGGATGCCCTTGCGCCGCAAGATGTCGTTGAGTTGACGGCTATCGAGTTGCCCGGAGCGGTACACGACGCCGGGGATAACCGTGTGCCGGTTGTTGGTCAGGATCATCCGGCCGATTTCGACCCCGCCGGCGGTCAACGCCCCGAAGGCGCACCCCCACGCCACCGCCGCCCAGAGCGGGTGGCGGGGTGGCGGCGGCGAAGCGGAATTCCGACGGCGTACCCGACGCATGCCCTCAATTATCGGCGGGGGCCAGCGGAACTGCCACCCAAAACCGACTGCCGGCGCCGGGCCGACTCTCGGCGCCCACACGGCCGCCGAGGGCGGTCACGATGCGGGCCGTCACCGCGAGACCCAACCCCGTGCCGGCCAGTCCCCGATTCCGGGCGTCCGCCGTCCGGAAAAACGGCTCGAACACGCGGGGCAAGTCATCGGCATCGATGCCGTGGCCGCGGTCTTCCACGGTGATGACGGCCTCGCCCGCCGTCGCTTCCAAGTGCAGCCGGACGGGAGCGCCGGGGTCGGAATAGCGGCACGCATTTTCCACGAGGTTGCCGACCGCTTGCGCCAGCAGCGGGGCCTGCACGCACGCCCTCACCCCGTCGGCGACCGTGCCCAAGCCCACGTCCGACTCGCGGCCGGGGACGGCGCCGGAAAATGCCCGCAGCCAGTCCCCGAGGTCGATGACGGCCGTATCCGGCCGCCGGGCGTCGGCGTCCGCGCGGGCGAGGAACAGCAGCATCTCGGTCAGGTCACGGAGTTGCTCGGCCTGCCGGCGGACCGCTTCCAGCGCCCGGCGGTAGTCATCCGGCGGGCGGTCGCGCCGCAGGGCCACTTCCAGTTGGCCGAGCATTCCGGTGAGCGGCGTTCGCAATTGGTGCGAGGCCTCGGCCGTGAACCGCTTCTGCCGGGCGAAGGCGTCGTCCAGCCGGCCGAGCAGGCCGTTGAACGCCCGCCCCAAGTCGGCGAGTTCGTCGCCCGTGCCGGGGTCGGGCAGGCGGTCCCCGAGCCGGTCCGACGAGATGAGATTGACGGCGCCCGCCATCCGGGCGACCGGGGCCAACGCCCGGCGACACACCCACCGCCCGAGGACTGCCGTGACCAACCACGCCGCCGCCGACAAGCCGGCGAGCGTGAGCGCGAGTTGCCGCAAGGCGTCGTGTACCGGGCCGAGCGGGACGGCCGCCGCCAGCGTCAGGGCGTCGTACCGTCGGCCGTCGTCGGCATTTTTCGCCGGCCGCTGCTGCTCGGCCGTCAGGTCGCGGCGGGCGATCAGCCACGGTTGACCGCCCGGGGCGGCCGACCAAAAGTCAGCCGGCGAATTCGACCCGTCCACCTGGCCGCCGGCCGCGTCGAACACGCCCCAGCGCACGGCCCCGTCCCGCCGCAGGGCGTCGGCGTAGCGGTCCTGCGGCTCCCACTCCAGCCCGGCGTCGGAGAATTCGACGGCCGCCGTCAGCGCGTCGAGCGTGGCGGCGGCTTGGGTGTCCGCCCCGCGGTACAGGTGGTGCCGGGCGAGCAAATACAGCCCGGCTGAGAACCCGGCCAAGACGACGGCGAGGGCCGCGAGAAAGAACACGGTGAGGCGGGTCGTCAGGGTCACGGGGCGTCCCCGAACACGTAGCCGCGGCCGCGCACCGTGTGGATGAGGCGCGGCCCGCGGGCCTCCAACTTGCGGCGCACTTCCATGACGTGGACTTCCAGCGTGTTCGACAAGCCGTCGTAGCGCTCGTCCCACACGTGTTCGTAAAGTCGCGTGCGGGACAGCACCTCGCCGGGGTGCCGCAGGAAGAAGAGCAGCAGGGAATACTCGCGGGCCGTCAGGTCGAGCCGGTGGCCCGCCCGTTCGACGCGCTGGCTGGCGAGGTCGGCCGTCACGTCGGCGGCCGACAGCACCGTCCCCTGCCGGCGGTCGGCCCGCCGCGTCAGGGAGCGGACGCGGGCCAGCAATTCCTCAAACGCGAACGGCTTGCACAGGTAGTCGTCCGCCCCGCCGTCGAGGCCGCGAACGCGGTCGGACACGGCGTCGCGGGCGGTGAGGAACAGGACCGGCGTCGTCCCGCCGGCCGCCCGATGGCCTTTCAAAATGTCCAATCCGCTCACCCCCGGCAGCCACCAGTCGAGCAGGACGACGTCCCACGCCTCCGTCGTCAGGCGGTGTCGGCCGGTCACGCCGTCGGCGGCGTGCTCGACCGTGAAGCCCTCCTCCCGCAACCCGCGGACCACGAAGTCCGCGATGTCCGGCCCGTCCTCGATCAGCAGGATGCGGTGAGGCATGGGGGAACCGTGTCCGTTTACTTGTCCTTGTCTTCCTTCTTCTTTTCCTTCACTTCTTCCGTCTCCGTGATCTTCCCGTCGGCGTCGAGGGTCAGTTCGTACTTCTTGCCGTCGGCGGCGGTGACTTCGACTTCGTAAGCGGTCTTGTCCCCCTTGGTGACTTCTTCAGCCACTTTGACGGAGGACTTCGGGTACTTGGCTTCGACGGCGTCGGCCACGGCCTTCGGCAGATCCTTGACCGCGATTGCTTTCTCGATCTCGGTGATCTTGCCGTCTTCGGTCAGCTTGACCGTCACGTCCGCCTTGCCGTCTTTGATCTTCACTTCGTAGACGGTCTTGCCGTCTTCTTTTTCCTTCTCGCCGGCGACGAGTTCGGCCTTCGGGAACTTGGCCTTCACCGCCTCGACGACGGCCTTGGGCAACTTGTCGATCGCGACCTTCTCGTCGTCGGCCCGCAGGCCGGCCGTCAAGCCCAGGACAGCCACCAAACTCATGAGGCAACGCATGTGAAACTCCTTCGGGTGAAAATAACCGGGCGGCGTTCCAGCCCCCAGTGGGGGAGATGATAGCCGGCGGTTGTGTCCGGCGCGTGAAGGGACGATAAATTCCCGCTTATGCGGCGGCCCCGCACTCCGGCTTCACAGGTTGTGGAAGATCAGATAAAATCGGGGTTCGCCGCCGGCCGGGCCTTGGGGCGGCCGAATAGAATAGGTGATCCAAGCCCCCCTTGCCCAGGGCGGCCTACCAGAGACGAACGCATGCGTGTTTTTCGGGTGACGCTCGCCGTCCTGTTCGCGTTGGCCATCGTCGGCGTGCCGGCGCGGTACGCCTCCACGCGGTACTTCACCTACCGCAACTTCCGCGTGGTGGACGAGGAGAAGATCTACCGCAGCGGCCAGCTCAAGCCGGCCGCGATGGCCCGGGTGATCCACGACCACAAGATCGCCACCGTCGTCAGCTTCCGCTCCCCGGACACGAACGACTCGGACTCGTGGGAAGAAGACTTTTGCTACAAGAACGGCGTGCGCCACTTCCGCGTCAAGCCGGACCACTGGACGTCGGACGACGGCCGGCCCGTCCCCGCCCAGCGGGCCGTCGACGAGTTCCTGGCCATCGTCAAGAACCCGGTCAACTACCCCATTTTGGTCCACTGCCTCCGCGGCGTCCACCGGACTGGGGCCTTCTGCGCCATCTACCGCATGGAGTGCCAACACTGGACGAACGAGGAGGCCATGGCCGAGATGAAGGCGATGGGCTACAAGACGCTCGACAAGGAAGAAGACATCTCGGGCTTCATGACCAATTACACGCCGACGTGGAAGGTCCAAGCCAAGTAACCGTCGGCACGCCGGGTGGAATCGTTGAACTTGGCCCAGCTTCCGGCCGATGATTCCCCCATGAAGCGGCCTCGACAATTAACGGCTCTGCTCTGCGGGGGACTCGTCTGGTCCGCCGGCTGCCACACGCCGGACGGCGGGGAATCCTACCTCGCCGGCCGCGTTCAAAGCAACTTCGGGTACGACGCGACTCCGCCGGAACCGACCGGGGTGAACGAAGTCATCTCTCCGGATGGCCTTTCGGATGAACACCCGCTGACGGTCGATCACGCGGTCCTGCTCGCCCTGTGGAACAATCCGACGTTCCACGACGCCCTGGCCGAACTGCAACTGACGCGGGCTGACCTGATCACGGCCGGCCTGCTGCCGAACCCGGAAGTGGTTTACTACTTCCCGATGACCGACAAGCCGCTCAAGTACTTGGTCGACTTCCCCATCGAGGCCATTTGGCTGCGGCCGTGCCGGCTGAAGATCGCGGAGGCCGAGAACGCCCGCGCCCGCGAGCGCGTGACGCAGTTGGCCTTCGACCTGATCCGCGACACGCGGCAGGCGTTCTACGACGTGGCTTTGGCCCAGAACCGCGTCGCCGTCGCCGAGAAGGCGCTAACGGTGCGCGGCCGCATCGCCGAACTGGCCGAGTCCCGGTTGAAGGCCGGCGACGCCAGCGTGCAAGAAGTGACCACCGCCCGCATCGACGCCCTGCAAGCGACTCAGGACGCCACGCGGATTCGCTTCGAGATTCCGCTGGCCGAGGAGCGGTTGAAAAACCTGATGGGCGTCCCGAAGTTCGCCGGGCTGATGCCGGTCGCCAACCCGCCGACGTTGCAACACCCGGCCGTCTCGATTGACCTCCTGGTGGAAGAAGCCATCCGCTTCCGGCCGGACGGATTGGCGGCCGTCCACGCCCGCGAGGCCGCCGAGGAACGGTTACGTTTCAGCAAGCTGAGTTGGGTGCGCTTCCTCGGCATCGCGGACGCCACCAGCGGCCGGAACACGGGCCACGAACTCGGGCCGGCCTTCCGCGCCACGCTCCCCATCTTCAATCAGAATCAAGGCGGCATCGCCCGGGCCGAGGCCGAAGTCGTACAACTCACGCGGCGAGAACTGGTGGTGCGGAACCAGATCGTTACGGACGTGCGCCTGGCCGCCACGCGGTACGAGCAGGCCCGGTCCGAGTACGCCGGCCTCGTCGCCAAGGTGAAGATCGAGGTGGAGGCGGCTATCCAACGGTCGCAAAAGGCGTATGAAGACGGGAACGCCGGCTACCTAATTGTGTTGGAAACCACCCGCCAACTGATCGACACGAACAACCGCGAAGCTCAACTGAAGGCGGACCTGCAACGGGCTTGGGCCGACTTGGAACGCAGCGTCGGCCGCCGGTTGTTCTTCGAGACACCCCCGACCCCCCACCCATGAGTTATCAAAAAGGGTTAATCACCGGGTTGGCCGTCTCCGCGGCCGTCGGCACGGGCGTCTGGTTCCTCTTGGGCGCCAAGGCCGGCGACGGCAAGTCGTCCCCGCCCGCGGTCCCGGCGAGCGTGTCCAAGACGCTGGACGAATCCAAGATCGCCACCGTGACCGTGAAGCCGGAAGGCTTGAAGAGTCTCGGCATCGAGACCGGCGTCGTGGGGACAGGCGCGAAGAAGCGCACCCGCGTGTACGGCGGCGAAGTGACCGTTCGGCCGGGCCAGGCCATCAGCGTCGCGGCCCCGCTCAGCGGCGTGTTGAAGGCCCCCGAAAAGGGCGTCCCGGCCGCCGGATCCCCGGTCACGAAGAACCAACAGATCTTCCAGTTCCTGCCGCTGCTCACGCCCGAGGGGCGGGCCAACCTCGCCGCGTCCAAGATCGACGCGGACGGCCAAGTGAAGACCGTCCAGACCACGCTCGACGCCGCCAAGGTGAACCTCGACCGGGCGAAACAACTGCTCAAAGACGAAGCGGGCAGCAAGCGCATGCTGGAAGACGCCCAAGCCGCGTTCGACACCGCCAAGGAATCCCTGTCGGCCGTCACCGCCCGGCGGGACTTGCTGGCAAAAGTCGTCGGCGAGTTCGACGGCGGGACGGCCTCCCCCATTTCCATCAACGCCCCGGAGGCCGGCCTGCTGCGCACGCTCTCGGCGTCGCCCGGCCAGACCGTCCCGAGCGGGGCGCTGCTGTTCGACGTGGTGAACACCGACCGCGTCTGGGTCCGCGTCCCCGTCTACGTCGGCGACTTGGCCCGCCTCGACGCGAAGGCAGACGCGACGGTCTCGCCCTTGGCCGCCAAGGCGGGCAGCCCGGAGCAGACGGCGAAGCCCGTCACCGCCCCGCCGTCGGCCAACGCGCTCGCGGGGACGGTGGACCTCTTTTACGCCCTGGAAAACGCCGAGTCGAAGTTCAGCCCCGGCCACCGCGTTTCGGTTCGCCTGAGCCTCGACGACCCGGACGACAGCCTGACCGTCCCGTGGGACGCCGTCCTGCACGACATCCACGGCGGCGCGTGGGTCTACGAAAAGTTGTCCGAAGAGACGTTCTCCCGCCGCCGCGTGGAAGTGCGCTACGTGACCGGCAACGTCGCCTACTTGAAGCCGGGCAGCGCCCCGAAGGTCGGCACGGTGGTCGTGACGAAGGGGGCCGCCGAACTGTTCGGCACGGAGGCGGGGTTTAGCAAGTAGACTAGATGAGACGGCCACGCGGCCGAAGTTTCTTGT
>JAYUGD010000824.1:0-1282 GCA_043767785.1 Zavarzinella sp.
TTGGGCTTGGGCGAGTTGTTGATCCCCGTCGAGGCGTGACGCAGGCCAATGGCCAAAAATCCCGACAAGCCGCGGATCGCCGTCCTCGGGGCCGGCCCCATCGGGCTGGAGGCCGCGCTGGCGGCCCGGCACGCCGGGTTCCCGGTGACCGTGTACGAAAAAGGGGACACGGCCGAACACGTCCACGCCTGGGGCCACGTCCGGCTGTTCTCCCCGTTCGCGGCGAACGTCACGCCGTTGGGGTTGGAGACGCTGAAGCGGGAACACCCGCAGCACAAGTTGCCGGCCGCGGCCGACCTCATCAGCGGGGCCGACTTTCGCGAAGCGTACCTCGTCCCGCTGACCGTCACCTCGCTGCTCGGCGACTGCATCAAAACGAAAACGCAGGTCATCGGCGTCGGCCGGGCCGGCCACTGGCGCATCGACGCGGCGACGGACGCCAAGCGGGCGGCCAGCCCGTTTCGCTTGCTGGTGCGGGACGCGCAGAACGCGGAGCGCATCGACGAAGCCGACGTGATCCTCGACTGCACCGGCACCTATTCCCGCCATGCGTGGGTCGGCAACGGCGGCATCCCGGCCGTCGGCGAGATCGCGGCCGAGAAGCAGATCGCCTACGGCGTCGATGACGTGCTGGGCGCCAAGAAGGCCCACTACGCCGGCAAGAGTGTCCTCGTCGTCGGCGGCGGCTACTCGGCGGCGACGACCGTGTGCGCGCTGGCCCAACTCGCCGAGCAGAATTCCGCGACGTGGGTGATCTGGCTGACCCGCGGCGCGAAGTCCACCCCCTTGCCCCGCAACGCGACGGACCCGTACCGCGACCGCGAACGGCTCGCCGCCCGCGCCAACAATCTCGCCACCCGCGGGGACGGCAACCTCGAACACCAGGCCCAAGCGTTGGTCGAAGAAGTCATCTCCCACGGCCCGGACAAGGGCTTCCGCGTGACGGCCAAGGTGAACGGCAAGCCGATGCTGTGGGAAGTGGACCGCGTGATCGGCAACGTCGGCCACCTGCCCGACCACCTGCTCACACGCGAGTTGCACGTCGGCGAATTCGCCGGCGGCGCCGTCAGGTTCGCCGAGCCGGGCTACTTCGTCCTGGGCCAGAAGAGCCACGGCCGCGACCCGAACTTCCTGCTGAAGCGCGGGCACGAGCAGGTGAAGGAAGTGATGGGGTTGTTGGGGGTCAAATCTTAAACGTCATCCCACGTTCCCGGGATGCGCCCCCAAACCCGGGGTTCGCAAAGCCTCACCCACGGGCTACACTCCGACGCCCCATCCGGGG
>JAYUGD010000825.1:0-3941 GCA_043767785.1 Zavarzinella sp.
GTCTGTACAACCGCAATCATGAACCGTCAATTGTGAGGCCATGGTCCCACCCCTTCCTTGGAGTGCCCGACAGCGGACACCCAATTGACAATTCACGGAGTAGATTTTGGACAGGTCCTTAGTTAACGCCTATGGGGTTAGGGGGTGAGGTGGTCTTTAAGCCGCCGCCCGCATGTGGGCCAAATGATACGCCCACGTCAGCCGCCCCCAGAATCGGCCGATGCCCATGACGAGCCAGCCGATGACGGGGCCGATGATGACCACCCAGCCGACGCCGCCCAACACGCTGCTGATAATCCCGAACACGAGCAGCAACACGAAGACGGTGAGCTTGGCCATGACGTACGGCGTGATGTTCGCCGAGATCAGCCGCAGCGTCGGCCGCGGGTCGAAGAGGCCGGCGAACGAGGCCCCGTCGGCGACCCGGCGGGCGAGGGCCGGGACGGTTAGGAACAGGACCGATTGCAGCAAGACGACGAAGACGTTCAGCAGCGGGACGAGCAGCCAGTTGTAGAGCGTCTTCGCGAACGACATGTCGCGCTGCGTGTCGGAGTCGAAGAAGAACCGGGCGAGCCAGGCGATGTCCATGAAGACCGTCAGCACGCTGAGGGCGAGGGCCGGCAGGTACATCGCGTAAACGGCGAGCCGCAACGGCAGCCCGGCCTTGAACAGCCCGCCGAGGTCGTCCCACGCCGGCAGCGGTTTCCTCTTCCCATCGCGGACATTTCGAATCGTCTGGATCTGGTAGCCGTCGCAGACCGCTTCCAGGATTGGGAACGAGATGATGAGGCCGCCGACCAACACCTTGGTGACCCACGCCGGGTCTTCCGTCACGTAGCGGACGCCTTGGGCCGCGTCGCCCGACTTGGCCGCCGGCACGGGCAACGGCGGCGGGACGGCTTCTTCCGCTTCCTCCGCCGCCCAGACGGCCGTCGGGATCGGCGGCGGGGCGACGGGCGGCGGCAACGGCGGCAGGTACAACGGCTCGACGACCGGCGGCGGAAGCGGCTCGGGTTCCGGTTCCGACTCCGGCTCCGAGTCGAACAGGGGGCCGAGGACGGGCACCTTGCTCAAGTCCAAGTCGTCGGCGTCAGTCTCGGGCGTCGGCACTAGCACCGGCTTTTTGCACCGCGCGCACTTCACGGTCCGGCCGGCCCCCTCGACGGGGACTTTCAGGCGCTTGCCGCAGGCCGGACACGTGACGCGAATCATGGGGGAGTTTTAGGGAAATGAGGGAGCGGGGTGGTGTATTGATTAGGGCGTCTTCACGTCCCGGGGTTCGCATCCCGATTCGGCCCCGCGCTCCACTCCGAAGCGTCGCGTCGCGGCTAAACGGGTTTTGCTTGAAGCAACTTCCCCATCTTAACTCGCACATTCTTCATTCCCCGCAGATTTCCTAATATCCGCACGCCCGGCCTTCCGATACACTGGCGGAGGATTCACTCATGACCCTGCCCATGGGAAATCGCACCGAGACCCGTGCCCCCCGACTGCCCGGCGAACTGATTGTTCGCAACGGGCCGGACCGGGGTGTCAGCCGTGGGTTGTTGGTGCCGTTGACCTTGGTGGGGTCCGGCGAGGCGTGCGACCTCCGCATCATTGACCTGCTCGTCCGCCCCGTTCACTGCGTCATTTCCGTCACCCCCGAGGGGCCGCACCTGCGCTCCGTCGGGGGCAGCACGCTCGTCAACAACACGCCGTCCACGGCGCGGATGCTCCAGCAGGGGGACATTCTCACGGTCGGGCCGGCGGACTTGGAAGTGCGCTGGGCCATGCCGCCGGCGCCCACGCCTGGGGCCGGGGCCGGGTCGCCGGTGAAGTTGGCCGAGGAAGTCGTGCCGGACGCGATGATCCCGGAAGCCATGCCCGTCCGCAAGTGCGCCCGGCTGCACTGGAAACTGGCGCAGGCCCGCGGCCGACTGTTCCGGGACCGGCAACGGCTCCTGGCCGAGACGAACGGCCAGCGCGAGGAACTCGCCGCCGCCCGCGCCGACGGGCTGGCCCTCCACGACGCGGCCCGCGCCGAATTGGACAACCTGCGGAAACTCCGGCGGCGATTCATCAAGCGGTGGAAACGGCAGTGGGCGGCCGAACGCCAACGCCTGACCGGCGAGGCCGAGCGACTGACGGCCGACCGGGCCGCCTTCGACGCCGAGAAGACCGCCCTCGAAGGCGAACACGACCGTACCGACCGCGACCGCCGGCAACTGGCCAACGCGCTGCGGGCGTGCCGGGCCAAGCGGCTCGCCCTGGAAACCGAACTGCACGCCCGGCAACAAGAGCTGGCCGACCGCGAACACCTCTTGAACGCCCGGGCCGACGCCCTGACGCGAGAGCAGGCCGACTTCGCCGCCCTCCGCTCGGCCTTGGGCCACGAGATCGTCGCCCTCGAAACCCGCGTGACAAACCTACGTGAATCTCTGCCGCTGCCGGACGCGACGGCCCCTGCCGTCGTGCCGGCCGCCGAGAGTGAAGAGACGGTCCCCCTGCACTTGCTGGCCGACGACTTGGACGACCAACGGCACTCGCTCGGCGAACTGGTCGGCCACGTCGCCCACACGCTGACGGCCGCCCGCCACATGGGGGCCGACACGCTGGCCGAACTGGAAGCCATCCTCCGCGGCGTGCTGGCCCGCGAAGAGGCCGTGCAAGCGACCACCCGTGACCTGCTGACGGAGCAAGCCCGCCTGGAAACGTGGCAGGCCCGGCTGTTGGATTCCCAGATTGCCTCCGACCGCGACGCCGACGCCGTGGCCATCCGCGAAGACCGCATGGCCCGGCACGAAGACCGACTGCGAACAACCATGGCCGAGTGGAAACACCGCCGCAAAACGGAACTCGCCGCGTTCCACGGCCAACTGCAACAGGCCCGCTTGTTGCGGGACCAAGCCGCCGAGGCGATTCGCCGGGCCGACCACCGCGAAACGGAACTCGCCCGCCGCCGCGAAGCGCTGGCCGCCCGCGAACTGGCCGTCGAATTAGCCCGCCAAGACCTCGGCGGCGCCGACGCCGAGGCCCTCGCCCGCGCCGAGCGCAAAGTGTCGGCCCTCGCCGCGAGCCACGAAGCCCGCTTGGAAGAGCAGGCCGCCCGGATCGTCCAAGAGCAAGCCGTCCTCGCCGACCTCGCCCGCCAAGCCACGGCGCAATGGGAGGCGCTCGCCCGCCAACAGCGGACGCTGGCCCGCCAGCAAACCCACTTCGACCACCGCGAATACACCGCCGGCCGCGAGCGAGACGACGAAGCCGTGACCGTTCTGCAACTCCAAGCCGACCGGGCCACCGCCGACCGCCACGCCGGGGAACTGCGGCAGGAAGTCGCCCGCTTGGTCCGCGTGGTCGAACAACTTGCCCGCCCGGCCGCCGACGCCAAGCGCGCGGCGTGAAACGCAACGGCTGATTGCCGCCGTCACAGCGCTACCAACGGTTGGCCTTCCGCGAGGATCGGTTTTCGACCCCGGATGGGGTCGCCGCGATTAGCCCCGGGTCGCCGCTTCGGCGCACCCGGGGAAACCCCGGAGCCTTCCCATTGGTTCTCGACCCCGGATGGGGTCGCAGCAACGAGGCCCCTTCTCTGTCACCCTCTCGGGGCAGGGCTTCCAAGGTGATGTGTTCGTCCTAACTTTAAGCATAGTGGATCGTTAGGACTTCGCCGTTGGAGAGCCGGGCATGATGCCGTCCCCGGTTGATCCGTTCGTGAAGCAGACGCCGATCAGCGTGATGGCCCGGCTGACGCTGGAACGCTTGTTCCGGCCCCAGCGCCTCGACCAATTGTTTCGCGCGGTCGCCCGGGAGCAATACCAGAAGAACCTGCTCTTCTCGCAACTGTTCGATCTCATGATGGCCGTCGTCCTGCGGATCGACGCCAGCGTACACGCCGCCCACCGCAAGCGCCGGGCCGTCATTCCCGTCACCGACCAGGCCGTCTCCGACAAACTCCAACA
>JAYUGD010000826.1:0-3941 GCA_043767785.1 Zavarzinella sp.
GGGGTCGTCTTGGCGCTCGCCGGGATGACCGGGACGCCGGCCGGGGCCGGGATCGGGGCTTGGATCTCGCTCTCGATGCGCGTGACCCCTTCGACGCCCGTGACGGCCCGCAGGATGTCTTCGTGCTGCTTTTGACTGGTCACGGTGCCGGACAGGACCACCGTGCCGCCTTGGGCCTCGATGCCAATCTTGGCGCCCTTGATGACGCCGCTGGCCTTCAGTTTGGCCGCCACGGTGTCCGCGAGCTTTTGGTTGTCCACCTTCACCGAGGCCGGCTTCGTGGCCGGGGCCTTCGACTCCGCCATCGCCTCGCCGCCGGTCCACAGACCGAGGGCGACCGCCAATGGGTACATCTTCCGTCCGAGCATGAGTTCCTCCTTGAATCCCAGCCGCCGCGAACGAGCGGTTTTCTTCTCCCGACTCTGATCGGCCCGCGGTCAGTGAGGACACAAGCCGGGCGAACAACACGCCCCCCGGGAATCTTGGGAACCGCTCCGAGAATCGGCGCCGCTTCCCTATTTTGCCCCGTCGATGGCTCACGGCGGCGGAATTGGCCCGGTCGGGTTGACGCGAGTACGCCGGCCCCTAAACTGAACGGGGAAGCATCCATAGCTCAACTGGATAGAGCATCGGTCTACGAAACCGAAGGTTACAGGTTCGACTCCTGTTGGATGCATAACCAAAACCCCGAGAATTCTCGGGGTTTTTTCGTTTCTCCTCCGCCCTTCTCAACGGCGTCGCTGCAAGATTGCGGCGACTAATTTGCTAACTATTGCGGAAAATTGCACCGAACCAACGCAAGGCTTGCGTTGGCGGTCACGCGGATTCCGGGGGATGCAGGGGAGGCATCTTCGCCACTTCCCCGCTTAGATCGGCGAGCCTCAACCGGATGTAATGCTTTGCCGTCGTGGTCGGGGCCGCGTGCCGGGCGAGCTTTTGAACGTGCTGAATGGGGACGCCGGCCTTGGCGAGCAACGTGATGTATGTCGTCCTCAACGAATGGAAATCAATCACCCCCTCTTCTGTCTCTTCCGCTATGCCGGCGGCGGCCATGTCGTGTCGCATGACGCGCAGAAACTTCCCCTCTCGCCATGCGTAGCCCGGCCAAATCGCCCGGCCCGACGGGACGGTGGCCAACCATGCGCGAAGTTCGACGGCAACATCGGCGGCGTCGATCCAGTCCCAATCGAGACAGGGCGACGTGTGGCCGACCTTGGCCGCCTGCGCGGCGTCCTTGGCGTCCGGGATGTGGACCCTCGCCCGCAGGCGTTGGCCCTGGAGGGCGAACTGGTCCACGTACCCGAGCGTGTTGCGGACAAGGGCGGCGGCCGCGTCGTCGCCGGAGCGTTTCTCCGGGCCGACGGGCTGGTGGTCCCAGCAGGCCGGGATCTGCCACCCGGCCCCGAGCTTGGCGTTGCCGAGGGCGGCGGCGTTCTGCATGTCGGCCGCTGACAGGCGCACGACCCGCCGCGTGTCGCCCACCGCGACCACGGAAAACGTGTCGGCCACCGGGTCCAACACCAAGTCCCAACTCAATCGGGTCAGGAACTGGCGAATGGCCTGCATCGCCGACAGGCCGAACCAGTCGAAGCCGTTGGGGTCGCCGTCGGGGACAGCCGGAAGAACCGGGACAGCCCCCGCGTCGCCGGCCGGCAGCAAGGCCCACAGGTGGCCCCAGATCTGCGCCCAAGTAAAGGGGGTCGTTGGCCCGGCCGCGGAGAGGGCGGTGAAGTCGCCGCCGGGGGCCGTGCGCAGGTTGAAGCCGCGGTCGCCACTGGTCAGCGCGAGCTTTCGGCGCACGTCGGCCAGTTCGACGGCGTAGAGCGCCTTCGGATCGGCCGGGGCGCCGGGCGTGACGCACAGGGCGCGGACGACGTGGATTCTCTTGAGCTTGAGCGGCGGGTCGCCGGCGGCCGTGAAGACGAGGTCGAACGCGGCGTTGAGGTCAAGTCTGTTGAGGTCGGCCCGCGTCATCAGGACGACGCCCGTCCCGGACTCGGTCCCGGCCGGGCAGGCGAAGCGGTTGGCCTTGCCCAGCCAGTGGTCAACGGGAAAGTTGAGGCGGCGGCACTCGGCGAGCGCGACGGCGGGGTCGAAAAGGGGTTTGCCGGCGAAGGTGCCCATCGCCCGATGATGGCCGTTACACCACCGCCACGATCGATTCGTGCGTCGGCCACCCCGGCGGCGGCGTGATCGGGTAGGGCCGGGCGGCGAAGACGGGGGTCGCCGGCGGCGTCCCGGTCGCCAGCCAGCGGGCGGCTTCCTTCGAGCCGTGGCGGGCGGCGTCGGCCAAATCCAACGGCAGGCAGACACACCTACAATTCCAAGAACACGGCGGCCAAAGCGTGTCCCACATCTTGTCATCCGCGCGGTACACCGCGCAGCCCCCCGGCCCGTGCGTCTCCATCGCCAAATGCTCGGGGCGAACGCGGCCGTCGTGGGTCGCGCTCCACAGGCGATACGGGAAGCCGTCCACAACCGCCGCGTGTTCGAGGACGGCCCGTTGGCCGGCGGCTTGGGCCAGCCCGACGTGCGACCGAAATAGTGTCTCAACCTGCGCCGGGGAGAACACGTCGGCGACGACTCCTTTCACCTTCTCGCGGAACTGCCGGAGCGTCCCGCCGTCCTGATGCGCCTCTGTCACCGCGTCGCGGACGGCCTTCACCGCCTCGACGGTCTTCAGCCGGGCGACGGTGAACGCGGCGGCGGCGGCCTGCCTGTCCATCGCCTTGAACTCGTCGGCGGTCACGATGTCCCGCTTGGCCAGCCAATCCCCCGCCGCCTCGATGCCGGGGAATCGCACGGGGGGCCGAACGTCGCCGCTACCGGTCGTTGACGGGGGAATGGTCAGGGGCGGGACGGCCGGCGGGGACGCGACGGTTGGGAGGCTGGCCCCGTCTCGAATCGCCGCGCGGGCCGTCTCCCGCGCGGCGGTCAGGTAGCCGTGAACGAGCGCGGCCCGGACGACCCAGCGGAGGCGCGGTTCGGCGGCGACGATCTCGCGGGCGATCAGGTCCGCGCGGCGGCGGTCGGGGCCGCCCTTGGCGAGCTCCCGGAAGAGGGCTTCGAGTAACTGACGGGGGGAGGGGGCGGCCATGCCCCTGAGAATAGCCGATACCGAAGAATCAGGCGGCGGCCGGGGCGGGCCGCTTGGTGGCCATCGGCACGGGAACGAGTGTTGGAGCCTCCCCATTGGCGGTCCGGATGCGGGCCGCCCCGTCGCCGAACGCCACAAAAGCCTCGTGCGGCACGCCGTTCAGTGACTCGCCCGGCCCGACGGCCGCCTGCCCTGACGAGATGACGCCGCCTGCTGTCATCTCGCTGAACCGGACAGTGACGGCGCCGTCCCTGACGCGGACGTAATGAATCGGGCCGTTCGTCGCGATCATTGGTTGTCCCGCCGGGGGTAGTGTGTTTCGACCCATTCCCTGACAATCTTACACGCCTGCGGGAAGTGTTGCGAGAGCAAACCGGCTGCGTCCCCCGCGTGATGGCGCCCGAACTCGGTCATCGCCGCCGCCGCGAACACCTCTGCCCCGGCCCGGACCCAATTCGTTTCGGCCGCCGCCGGGTCCGAGTCGTCGGCAGGCAGAAAGTAACTCAGATGGGCGTGCGCCGCCGGATCCATGGCTGACAGATCGGCCGCGAACGCCGCCTGAAACTCGGCGTTGATCGCCGACAGGTACGTCGCCCCGCCGGCCGCGTGGTCCAGCCCGTGGGCCAGCTCCTCCGCCGCCGTGTCGGCCGGCGTCCCGTCCTCGACCGGGCCGCCGCCGTTCGGCTCGGCCGATACCGCCACGACGGCCCGCCGCTCGGCCGGCAGGTAAATGCCGTGGCGCTCCAGGCTAGAGCATTTTCAGCTTCCGTCTAGCGGGTACCCGGCGTGGCGGAAATAGTTGACGGCGTCGGTTCGTGTGATCCAGTCGAGGGACTCGCCGAAG
>JAYUGD010000827.1:0-3934 GCA_043767785.1 Zavarzinella sp.
AGAGTTCAAAATGAGAACGCCGGTGCATTTGGCGAAGAACTGCTCTTTGATTTGGCCGACCGCAAAGGCGTCCCCGCCAGTGCCATGAGCGACGGCACACTCTACGCTCTCGGCCTCATCGCCAAAATATTGGACCCGCAACGGCCGCGTGTGTTGTTCATCGATGACATCGAACACGGCTTCCACCCGCGCGCCCAGCTCCGGTTGGTCGAAATGCTGAAAAAGCTGCTCGACGAGATTCCGGACTTGCAGATCATCGCCACGACGCATTCGCCGTTCATCCTCGACAAGTTGGAGTGGAACGAAGTCCGTGTGTCTGGCGTGCGGGATGACGGCTCCGTGGAAATTCTTCCGATTACGGACCACCCAGAGATCGGCCGTTGGAAAGAGGACATGACGCCCGGCGAGTTCTGGGCGACGTTCTTCGAGAACTGGGTGACCCAACCGAAACCGGAACTGCAACCCGTCTGATGCCCCTCTCCATTGCTATTGTCTGCGAAGCCCCGGCCGACGCCCGCACTGTGCGGGCGCTGGCCGAGCGCGTGCTGACGGAATCGTGTCACTGGATCGAGCCGGAGTCGGTGGCCGACTACGTTCAATGGCGTGGGTTTCTGGCGACCGACCCGTGCTTGGTGTGGCGGAACGTGGAGCATCAGGCTAAAGACCTCGATCTCGTGACGCGCCTGCCCAATGATTTGCCGAGGCACCCGTATTCGTTCAAGGCGTATCAGGCCGTCCAAGTGCTGGCCCGGTTGCCGAGTGCGCTGGACGGCGTGATCCTCGTCGCCGATTCGGACAATGACCTCGAACGCGGGGACGGCCTCCGTCATGTGCGGGATTATTTCGCCCATCAGCGAATTGCCGTCGGCTTGGCCCACACCAAGCGGGAGTGTTGGCATCTCGCCGGATTTGCCCCGAGCAATGGAAGCGAGGAAGCCCTGTTGGCGGCCGAGCGGGCGAAACTTCAATTCGACCCGACCGCGGAATCACATCGGCTGACGGCCATCCATTCGGAACCGAGGTGCCCCAAGCGCGTCCTGAGTGTCTTGACCGGCGACAGCCATGACCGCGAAATGGCCTGCTTGTTCACGTCGCTGGCGACGCTGACGCAACGCGGCGTGGAAACAGGCTTACCCGAGTTCTTGGACGACCTGACGCGGCGGTGGCTTCCCGTCTTCGGCGTTCAAAGCCGATCATCCTGACCCTGGTAAGCCCGCTGGCGTCCGCTCCCCCGTTGGCGTATAATTCCACTCTCCCGCCCGCGCGGTCCGCGCCCCTGTATTCGGAGACCGGATGTCCCTCTTATCCTCCTTGCCCCGGCGTGATTTCCTCCGCATGAGTGCTGGCGCGGCGGTCGGCATGGGCGTCCGCTTGCCGACCACCACGGCGTCCGAGAGTCGGCCGGGCAAGTCGGTGATTTTGGTCAACCTCACCGGCGGGATGAGTCACCTCGACACGCTGGACATGAAATCGGACGCCCCGGCCGAGGTGCGCGGCGAGTTCAAGCAGGCGGCAACGGCGATTGCCGGGATTCAGATTTGCGAACACCTGCCGCAGTTGGCGGCCCGCATGAAGCACTGGGCGCTGGTGCGGTCGCTGTCGCACGGCGAAGCCGGTCACTTGCCCGGCACGCACCGGCTGTTGACTGGGGCGACCATGCCGAACCAGCGCGGCACCGACCTCGACAACGTGCTGTCCCGCCACAATTGGCCGTGCTACGCCGCCGGGCTGAACCAAATCCGGCCCCGGCACGACGGCATCCCCAACGGCGTCACGCTGCCGCACGCCCTCATCGAAGGCCCGCTGACGTGGCCGGGCCAGCACGCCGGCTTCCTCGGGCCGGCCAACGACCCGATGCTGGTGACGCAAGACCCCAACGCCCCGGCGTTCCGCATGGACGCCTTCACCCTGCCGGCCAACATGGACCCGGCGCGCGTGGACGAGCGCCGTGGCTTGCTGGAGCGATTGCAATCGGCCAAGGGGGGCGTCGCCGCCGGGTTCGGCGACCACCAACGGCACGCCTTTGAAATGCTGTCGTCGGGCCGCGTCGCCGGGGCGTTTCGGCTCGACCGCGAGGCGGACAAGGTCCGCGACCGCTACGGCCGCAACCAGTTCGGCCAGTCGCTGTTGCTCGCCCGGCGGCTGGTGCAGGCCGGGGTGCCGATCATCCAAGCGAACATGGGCATCGTCCAGACGTGGGACACGCACCACGACAACTGGGGCCGCTTGAAGACGCGCTTGCTGCCGTGGCTGGACGCCGCCCTCGCCGCGCTGATCGACGACTTGGAAGCCGACGGCCTGTTGGGTCAGACGCTCGTGGCCTGCCTCGGCGAGTTCGGCCGCACGCCGAAGATTTCCAACTTGCCCGGCCAGCCGGTCCCCGGCCGCGACCACTGGGCCGGCGTCTACTCGGGATTGTTCGCCGGGGCCGGCGTGGTCGGCGGCCGCGTCATCGGCAAGTCGGACCGCGTCGCCGCCCACCCGGTCTCCGTGGCGTACACGCCGTTCGACGTGGGGGCGACGATCTACCAAGCCCTCGGCGTGGACGCGGACAGCGAGATCCGCGACACGCAGAACCGCCCGAGCCGCGTGTGTACGGGCAAGCCGATGGACGTGCTGTTCCAGAATCGGTGAGCGCCGCAAGCAGAACCCGTTTAGCCGCGACGCTTCGGAGTGGAGCGCGGGCATGCAACAATTAAGAATCTTTAGCCACGGATCGAACACGGATAAAACACGGATCCGAACTGAAAACCAAGACGGATGAAAAACGGATTCACACCGTCGAACCTCCATCACCCGCTCGAATTGGAAGGGCCGTGTTCATCCGGTTTTCATCCGTCTTTGGATGCTGATTTCTGTTTTTATCCGTGTTTCGTCCGTGTTCGATCCGTGGCTAAAGATTCTTTGATCGGTTCCGGCCCACTCGCTCCACTCCGAAGCGTCGCGTCGCGGCTAAACGAATTTGGTCATTGCCAACGCCCCCCGCCCGGGGTTGAATAGTCCCTCTCTCCAACCATTACCGGGAGTTTGTTGACCATGCGGAAGTTGCGACTGTTGGTCGGCGTCGTCGCGTGTGCGGCCGCCTTCACCCTCGTCGGCGGGGCCGCCGAGGAGCCGAAGAAGGACGCGCCCAAGGACCCGAACGTCACGCCGAAGAAGGAGGCCCCGAAGAACGCGGCCGTCGTCCCCGTCCCGCGGGACGCCGGGTGGATGAAGCGGCACGACTCGTTCCTGGAAGTCGCCAAGAAGGGGGACGTCGGCGTCCTGTTCATCGGCGACTCGATCACCGACGGCTGGCGTGGCCAGAAGGCGTGGGACAACTTCAAGGACCACAAGCCGGCCAACTTCGGCATCGGCGGCGACCGGACGGAACACGTCCTCTGGCGCATCACCGAGGGCAAGGAGCTGGAAGGCATCACCCCGAAGGCCGTCGTGATGATGATTGGCACCAACAACGCCGGGGCGAACACGCCCGAGCAGATCGCCGACGGCGTGAAGGCCATCGTCGCCGAGTTCCGCAAGCAGAAGCCGGACGCGAAGATCCTACTGCTCGGCGTCTTCCCGCGGGCCGGCGGCATCAAGAAGGAAGACGGCTTCGCCCCGAAGGACAAGCTGAACACCAAGATCCCCGAGATTAACAAGATCATCGCCAAGCTGGACGACGGCAAGATGGTGAAGTACCTCGACATCGGGCCGAAGTTCCTCAACGCCGACGGGGAACTCGCGAAGGCCGTTATGCCCGACCTGTTGCACCTCTCCCCGGCGGGCTACCAGATCTGGGCCGACGCCATCAAGGAGCCGCTGGCCGAGCTGGTGAAGTGACGATGTGAATCGAGGAATGGTTTTCGCCCCAACGGGGCGGGGAAAAATAGCCAGGGGCGGGCTTCCGCCCCTGGAACCATCGGCCCAACCCAATTGTCTTTGCCCCAACGGG
>JAYUGD010000828.1:0-10744 GCA_043767785.1 Zavarzinella sp.
GGCGTAGAAGCGGGCGTACAACTCGGCGGCCGTCAGGTCCGTGTGGGCCAAGAGTCGCCGCACCGCCCGCTGGTGGTCGAAGAAGCCGACGACGTTGCCGAAGTCGAAGAAGATGGTCTGGGGCATGGGGGCCGGGTTTACGCCTTGTGCCCGCGCAGCCAGACTTTGGCCTTGCGGGCCATGCCGGCGGCTTGGTGGAGGAGCATGATGCGGTCGAACCATTTCGGCGTGTTGTCGCTCATGGAGGAGCGCTGCCAGCCCAAGTTCGGCGAGGTGACGAGGGTGCGGCACTCGGGGTGCTTTTGCCGGAAGGTCCACAGGGCGCCGTCGTGGCTCTGCGGGCCGCCGTCCGGGTGGCCGACCGGGCGGGTGAGCATGGCCTCATGGAAGTCGATCATCTCGTCGAACATCGAGTGGTGGACGGCGTAAAAATGCCCGAGCATCACCTGCTCGTCGTACGGGAGCAGGTGCGTCGGCACGTCCCGGGGCGGGTCGTCCAGCCCGTGGCCGAAGTAGCACATGCCCCAGCGCTGAGACTCCAATTGCTCGATCAGCGACGCCTGGTCTTGCTGGAAGCGGTCCGAGACGGTCAGGTCGTCCTCGATGATGAGGACGTTGCGGGCCTTCTCCCGCTTGGCCTTCTTCAAGACGTTCAAGTGGCTCATGAAGCACCCGCGGTACCCGACGGTCGGGAAGCCGGCGGGTTCGGTCGGGCGGACGGCGGGGAACACTTCAATGTGGCCGGGGGCGAGCCAGAGGCCGACCCGGCTGAGTTCCTGCACGATCTCGCGCTTCCGGTCGGTCCGCTGCGGGAGGTTGATCACGCACACGAGGTCGAAATAATCGCGGAAAGTCACTCGACACCCTTTGGCTAGGTCAGCGGGCCGGTGGACGGGGCGGCGCGCCGGGGGTCAATGGAGTCAGTCAGCGAGGGAAATTCCCAAGCCGTGATGCGGGCGAGGTTGCCGCAGGCATTATAAGCCGTCGGCCGCGGGGCCGCCACTCACGGGAGGAGAAAGTCCGGGCCAGCCACAAGAGGGGGTGACTGGCCCGGTTCGGGTCGGGACCCGGAGACGCTGCCGGCCCCGATGTTTCGCGGGGCCGGTGTTGTTCGCAGTGGGCGACCGCTAGGCCGCCGGTTAATTTCACTTAACCCTGCCGATTGTAACGGGGAAAAGGAATCTACGGAAGGCGGTTGGCCGGATTTTTCGGGAAATTATTTGACATTCCGCGGCCGTGGTTTTCCCGGCCCGCAATGTTTCCCCAACTTGCCCCCGCCCGCGCCACGCGCCCGCGGCCGTCGTCGTCGCCGCCGGCGATCAGTCGTCTCAAGGGAAGGAACAATTGCGGCCCGCCTTCCCGGCGTTTATGCTGGAGGGGACCGCCACCTTGCCAGGAGTTTTTCCCATGATGGGTTTGGACACGCTCGCCACGCTGACGTTGGCGGCCACGTTGATGGCCCCCGCCCTCCCCAAGCGGACCGACTGGCAGGGGGAGTACGTGATGACCAAAAAGGGGAGCGTCGCCTTCGGCGACCTCGACGCCGACGGGAAGTTCACCCCCGTCGAGACCCTGCACTCGTTGCAGTACATCGTGGTGAAGGAGGAGAAGGGGTTCCTGCAAGTGAACCAAGAGGGGAAGTTCGTTTGGATCAGCAAGGCCGACATGGTCCTGCTGAAGGACGCCCCGGCCCACTACACGAAGATGCTGGACGAGGACCCGAACAACGCGACGTGGTTCGCCTACCGCGGGTGGGCCAACCACCGGCTCAAGCAGTCCGACAAGGCGTTGAAGGACTACAGCGAGGCCATCCGCCTCAAGCCGCGCGTGTCCGCGTGGTACAACAACCGCGGCCTGATTTACGCGGACCAGAAGAAGTACGACGAGGCGATCCAAGACTACACGGCCGCCATCGACCTGAACGACGAGAACGCCCTGTCCTACCGCAACCGGGCGACGGCCTACACCCGCAAGAAGCAGTACGACAAGGCCGTCGCTGACTACGCGAAGGGCGTCGAGTTGGCCCCCGACGTGGCCTACGCCCAGAACGGGTACGCGTGGGTCCTCTGCACCTGCCCGGACGACAAGCAGCGGGACGGCAAGAAGGCCGTGCTGCACGCCAAGAAGGCGTGCGAACTGACGGAGTTCAAGAACGGCGGCTACCTCGACACGCTGGCCGCCGCCTACGCCGAGAACGGCGAGTGGGACAAGGCCGTCGAGTGGCAGGAAAAAGCCCTCAAGTCGGGCGACTTCCCCCTCGCCGACCTGGAGGCCGGCAAGAAGCGGCTGGAGATGTTCAAGGCCAAGAAGCCGTACCGGGGGGACGACTGACGGGCATCGGCTGAGAAAGGCATTTTTTAGCCACGGATCGAACACGGACGAAACACGGATAAAGACAAAAGGCAGAAGAACTTCACCACAGAGGACACAGAGAGCACAGAGGAAAACCAAAACCGAGGAAAGACATGATGAAAAGGTCTTCTCTCTCCTGTCTTTCCTCTGTGTCCTCTGTGTCCTCTGTGGTGAAGTTCTTCTCTTCTCTTCTGCCTTTATCCGTGTTTCGTCCGTGTTCGATCCGTGGCTAAAATTGTCTTCGTGGGATGAAAACGTTGGCATGGCCACCATGTCCCCATTTGACTCGGCGCTAAAATAGGGAAAAACTCGCCGCGGGGCGGCCTCACGCGGTTGGAACGGGGTTTATCATGGAGCGGCCGGAATCCAACTAATGGCGGTTGTCGTCCTATATGTTGAGCAACCTGCTTCCCCAATTGGGGTGTCCGGGTTCGTCCGGGTCGGTCTGATTCGCCCAATTCCCCCGGCCGGCCGACTTTTTTTGCAAGTGGGCACGATTTTCGCGTCCGCTTAGACGACTTGAGGAGCATATCCTCATATTAGCTTCTTTTGGTTTCCTGTTCGTAGATGAGGTACGTGCAATGTCTTACCAATCCCTGCTCGGTTTACGGCACGGCCTCAAAACCCGCCACGATCTGGCCCCGACCACGCTCACGGTACACACGCTGGAAGACCGCTGCGTCCCGGCGGGCATCAGCTATAATCCCACGACCGATACGCTCGTCATCAGTGGCGACACCGTGAATACGACCATCCTCATTCGGCAGGACGGCAACACCCTCGGCGTCCAAACCACCAGTTCGCTCACGAGCGATTATCAGCAATTCAACATTTCGGATGTCTCCCCCGCACTCGGTAGCGACATTGACCCGATCCTGAAAATTTCCGTCACGACGTTCGGCGGCAATGACTACATCGACTTGAACAGCGGGGCGGCCGGGTTCACCCCGATCACCATCCCCGCCGACATCACGGGCGGCGACAACTTCGACAAGATTTTCGGGGGCGAAGGCAACGACACCATCCGCGGGGGCGACGGCACCGACTCCATCAACGGCAATGGCGGGGACGACAGCATTTTCGGCGGGGACGGCCGGGACACGCTGTACGGCGGGGCCGGCAAAGACACGATTGACGCGACGGGCGATACCGCGGCCTACACCAGTTACAACAACCTGATTTACGGCGGCACCGAGGACGACGTCATTACCGGCAGCAACTACCGGGACGTGATCTACGGCAACGCGGGCGCTGACAGCATCGTCGCCGGGGCGGGCAACGACTACATCGACTCCCACTACAGCACCGACGCCAGCAATGACACGGTCGAGGGCGGGGACGGCAACGACTCCATCATCACCGGCTACGGCAACGACTCGATCCGCGGCGGGGACGGCAACGACACCATCACGGCCGGCTACGGCAACGACGAAGTCATCGCCGGGGTGGCCAATACGAGCAGCAGCGACAACGACTTGGTGTACGGCGGGTACGGCAACGACATCATCACCGGCGAGGCCGGCAACGACACGCTGTACGGCTCCTACGGGAATGACGACCTTAACGGCGGGGACGGCGCCGACAAGGTGTACGCCCAGTACGGCACCGCCGGGACGGACAACTCCGGCCGCGAGACCGTCACCGGCGGGGACGGCAACGACTCCCTGTACGGGTCCAACATCCGCGACTCCATCACCGGCGGCATCGGCGACGACTCTATTTCCGCCGGCGCCGGCAACGACTTCATCGACGCCGGCGACGGCAACAACAAGATTTACGCCGGGACCGGCACCGCCTTCAAGAGCACTGGCTTCATCAGTACCGGCCAAGAAACCATTCGGGCCGGGACCGGCAACGACTACATCTCCGGCTCCAACGTCGCCGACGACATCGACGCCGGCGACGGGAACAACACGATTCTTGGCGGGTACGGCAACGACATCATTGTCTCCGGGGCCGGCATCGACTCCATCAACGGCGGCTACGGCAACGACTCCATCAGCAGCGGCGCCGGCAGCGACACCGTCCGCGGCAGTTACGGCAACGACACCATTGACGGCGAGGGCGACGGCGACAGCCTCTTCGGCGACGCCGGGAACGACATCATCACCGGCGGGTCCGGCACCGACACGATGTTCGGCGGGTCCGGCACCGACACCGGCGACGTGACCGACCCCGACCCGCTCGGCGGGACGATCGGGTAATTTTTGACTGATGGTCTATGGCGCCGGGAGTATTGCCCGGTGGGACCGGCGTCCCGCCGGTCGGTCGGACGGCGCCCACCGCACCTCGTCACCATCACTTCATCCATTCCCCGGAACGCCATTTCCCCTGGGACGGCCATGCGGAACCGACGGGCGGCTTGTCGCCGCTCGGCCCCCCGCCGCCGCCGAATTTCGTTGTGTCACCCCCGCGACTCGCTTAAAATCTCCCACATCGGTTTGGATACCACGTCGGAGATGATCCCATGCCACGCTTCGGTGTCGCCCTCGTCTGCGTGTTGGCGTCGCTCAGTCACGCGGCGGCCGCCCCCGGCGCGAACTACGCCTTCCTCGTCGGCTGCTCGGGGTACAACAACGTCAACTTGCCAAAGTTGCCGTACACCCTCAACGACGTGAAAGAGTTCAAGAAGGTCTTGGTTCAGACGGGGTTCCCCGAGGACAACATCAAACTGCTGGTAGACGAGGCGGGCCAGCCGGCGCGATACCTGTCCGAGAAGGCGAAGATCGTCAAAGAGTTGAAGATGATCTGCGACGCGACCACCAAGGACGACACGCTGCTAGTGGCCGTCTCCGGCCACGGCGTCCACTTCAAGGGGGACAAGTTCGGGTACTTCTGCCCCACCGACGCCGACCTGGAAGACAAGAAGACGCTGATCCCGATGGACGGCGGGCCGGACAGCCTGTTCGAGATCCTCAAGGCGTCCAAGGCCCAGACGAAGCTCCTGCTCGTGAACGCCTGCCGCAACCCGGTCGAGATCAACAAGGCCCAGGCGGCCCAGAAGATCAACTTGGACGACGCCGACGAGGAGTCGGTCCCCAAGGGGATCGCCGCCCTGTACTCGTGCAAAACGGGCCAGAAGAGTTACTTCGACCCCGACCGGCAGCGCGGCGTCTTCTTCGAACACGTCATCAACGCGTGGAAGGGGGACTACCACGTCGGCGACGGCCCGCTGACGGTGGAGATGTTCTTCGACCAAGTCCGGCACAAGACCCGCGTGGACGTGGACAAGTTGTACGGCCAGTCCCAAGTCCCCGAGGTCCGGGCCGAGTACACCGGCGCGTGGGTGCTGCGCAAGGCCGAGAACTTCGCCTTAATCAGTTTGGGGAAGGCGCGTCTGGCGTTGAAGGAAGGCCGGGCCGACGACGCCCTGCGCCTCATCAACAGCACGCTGGAGCGGGACGAGAAGTGCGCCGAGGCCTACGTCGAGCGCGGCAACCTGTACCTCGCCCGCAAGGAGTACGACAAGGCGGCGGCCGACGGGGGCAAGGCGGTGGACTTGGAGCCGAAGTCGCCCACGGGGCTGCTACTACGGGGGACCGTCCAGTTCGAGCGGGCGATGGCGATGCCGGAGGGGAAGTATGAAAGCCCCGAATATCAGGCCCGGCTTGAGGTGTTCAAGAAAGCGCACGCCGACGCGGACGCCGTCTGCAAAATGAAAGAGCCGGGCGCGACGGCGTATCTCCTCCGGGGAAAATCTCTCTATTACGCCGAATTGCGCATGGGTAGCTCGTATTTCCAAGACTACGAAAAAGCCATCCAACTCGACCCGGCGCTGGCCGACGCCCACTATTACATGGCCAAGGCGCACGGCCCGCACGGCGTGTTCGAGAAAGCGTTTGCGGCCGCGAGCAAAGCCATCGAACTCGACCCAAACCGGGCCGAGTATTACGAGGTGCGGGCGTCGCTCGTCTCCCCGATTTACGCGAAGAAAGAGAAGGCCGAGCCGGCGATCCGCGACTTCACAAAGGCCCTATCCCTCGACCCGAAACGGGTGGCGTGCTACCTCGGCCGGGCTGAATTGTACCTGGTCAGTACCGTCCAGAACTTTCCGCTCGCGGCCGCCGACATGCGGGAGGCGATCAAATTGAATCCGAAGGAATGGATGTCCTATTCCCGATTGGCCTACGCCTACAGTGAACAGAAAAAATTCGCCGAAGCCATCCAAGCCTGCACGGACGGCTTGGACGTGGCAAATGATTGGGGCAAAAGTGACTTGTACCATACGCGGTCCGGGTTGCACGGCGACGCTTTTGCCCACTGGTTGGACACGACCGAAGACATTCCGACGGGAGAATTGGACCGGCGTTCCTTGGAGGCCGACCGTCGGGCGTTGGCGGACATCGACCGCTCCATCGAACTCCTGCCGAAGCAGTACGATTACTACGCGAACGTCAAGTTCAAGCACGTGGCGCGGGCGCAAATTTACGGTTCACTGTTCCGCGCCACGAAAGACCAAGCGTACAAGAAGAAACAGGACGACGAGCGGGCGCTGGTCAAAGAGATCGAGGGCAAGATCGCCCGCGGGGAGAAGTTGCCGCCGGGGTGAGGCCGGTGTGCCGGCCCGCCGTCAGCGTTTTCGCCCCCGAAGCGCCGGCGAGGGGGGCGAGCCAGAAGCGTTAGCGCTCTGGAGGACGCGCGTGAGTCAGTGCGCCGCGAACCGAGTCTTCGAGGTTCGCTACGAGTGTGACGACTCTCGCCCAACGGGTCGGGCTTCGAAGACTCGCCCTCCTGCGCTTGCGTGCGTGCGGTTCCTCCAGGCGCTAACGCTACTGGCTCGCCTTCCTCGCTTCGCTCGGGGGCGAAATCACTTCACGAAACTCATCACCCCCATGCCCTCCGGCCGCGGCGTCACGCCGGCCGGGCCAGACCACGCTTGGACGCCTTTGCCGGGGACGGTCCGCACGACGTTGACGGCCCAGATTTTGCCGGGCAGGACGGCCTCGCCCGTGAGTTCGGAGAGCGGGATGGCGGCTTCGGCGGTCCAGCCGGTTTCCTCGGCGTTCACCGCCACGAACCATCTCGGGTTCCAAGTCTTGTCGCCCCAGCAGTCGTCGGCGACGGCGCCGCGCTGGTCGATTTGCAGTTGGTAGTAGGTCTGGTAGTCGCGGTCCAAGTCGATCAGGATGCTGACGCGGTCGAAGGCCTTCACGTCCATGTCGCGGGTGCGGGTTTCGGCCTTCGGCTTCTTCATGCCGGCCGGGTGTTTGCAGACGACAGCGATGTACAGGAACTCGTCGTCGTGGCTGAAGGCGGCCCGCGTCGTGTCGGCCAGCGCGAGGTCTTGCTCGGCTTGGGTGCGGCCCTTCACGACGGCGTCGCGGTCGCCGAAGTCGGCGCCGAGGTCGCCGGCGGTCGTCCCCATCAGCAGCGGCAGGGCGTTGGACCAGCACTCGTCGTTTAACTTGCCGTCGAGGTACGGGCGCTTGGCGGTCATCTTGCACACGCTCACCGGCTTCGGCGGTTGCGGGCTGCGGGCCTTGTTCATCAGCCACGATTCGAGCAGCACGCAGTCCCGCCACGGGTCGGCGCCCTTGGCGGCGCCGGGGGCGGTCGTCGGGCCGGCGGTCTCGGTCACGTAGCGCATCAGCCACTTCTGGGACTCTTCCGGCTTGCCGAGTTGCCGGCGGGCCGAGGCCCAGCACAGGTTCATCGGCACGTCGCGGGCGAACAATTCGCCGTGGGCGGCGAGCCGGGTTTCCATGTCCAGCGAGCCGGCGTACCAGCCGCGGGCGTTCACGACGCCATCGATCACCTCACGGTGCGTCGCCTGCACCACTTCCGTCGCGGCCGGCAACTTGGTCCGCTTCTTGTCGGCCGGCAGGAAGTTGTTGATGTCCGGCGTGTCCTTCAGTTTGAACTCGGCCTCCGTCGATTCCACGAACTGGTGCAGTTCCTCGCGGCGGCGGGCCTCCGTGCTGGACTGGTACTTCACCAGCCAGCGGGCGGCGTCCAAGGCCAGCGGGTGGCCGGGGTACTGTTCGACCAGCATTAGGAACGCCTCGCGGGCCATCGGCCACTTGCCGGTGGTCGCGTACCCGGTCGCGGCCGAGAACAGCGCCCGGCCGGCGTCCGAAGCCGGCAGCGCCTTGATGGCGTCCGCGAGTTGGGACAGCCCCTGCTCCGGGGAGGCCAGCGGGCCGGCCTGGCCGCGGATCATCAGCTCCACGGCCTTGCGCTTGTCGTGGGCCTTCTTCAAGTCGGCCCGGTATTGTTCTTCCTGCTCCGTCAGCACCGCCTGCGGCCGGCGGGCGACGCCGCCGGGGGCCAGCGTGACGCCTTCAAAAATGCGGCTCATGCCGGTGCCGTCCGGCAGCCGCGTGGCGACCAGCTTGTAGCCTTGGGCGTCGCCGTCGAACGTGTCGTCGGCCCACAGGCGGCCGGCCGGCATCGCGTGGTCCTTGGGCGTGCCGGCGATGCGCGGCAGCGGGTCGGCGACGGCCACCTTGGCGGCCGTCGGCTCCGGCTTCGCGGTCGTCACGAACAGCTTCTTGCCGGCCCACTTCTCCAGGCCGAGGTCGTTGATCTGCTCCGGGAAGGCGGCCTCGTCGGCGGCGACTTCAAACGCCTTGCGGACGACGGCGTTGACGATCTTGTCCAACTCGTCGTCCCCGCCCGCGTCCGTCACCACCACTTCGGGCTTCCAAACACGAAGGGCCAACACCATTTGCCGCAGCATGGCCGTCGTGGCCTTCTCGCCGAGGCGCGTCTCCCACGCCTCCAGCACGGCCGCGGCGGGCGCGTGTTCCTGGAAGCCGGCCAGCGGGAACTGCCAGCCGATTTCGCCGGTGGCTCCGCCGCACTGCCGCATCCCGTAGGCCAAGCGCTCCGCGTCGGTCGCCCGCTTCGGGTCGGCGGCCTTCATGGCGGCGGCCAGCCGCTCGGCGTCCGTGTCGTACCGCTTGGCCAGCGTCGCCGGGTCGGCGCAGGTGAAGCCGAAACTCGTGGCGAAGTAGCCCTCCTCGCCGCCGAGGGCCGAGACGGTTTCCCACGGCGTCCGCATGGCCTTGGTGTGGACGAACATCACCGCCGCCCGCATGCCGCCCTGCCGGCGGACCACCCACGACTTGCCGCCGTCAATCGTCGTGATGACGGTCCCCATCTCGCCGACGGCCCAGCCCGTCTTCTCGTCGTGGAAGTGGATGCCGTTCAACGGCAACGGCTGGCCGGTTTTGAACATTTCCCAACTCAGCCCGTGGTCGGCGCTGTGGAAGACGACCGTGCCCGGCCGGCCGACTGCCCAGACATGGGAGCCGTGGACGGCGACCGCGTGGAAGTCCAGCGACGCCCGCAGTTCTTGCGGCAATTTCAGATCGGGAAAACCCCAGCGCACGCCGGCGGTGTTCTGGCTGACCATCACGAGACCGCCCTGCCCCACGGCGACGGCTTTCTCGCCGTTGAGTTTCAAACTCTTAATGTTGCGGCCGCCCAAGGAGTCCACGTCGGCCACGCCCAGCGTGCCGTCGCGGACCGGGGCGACGCGGTTCCACGCCCCGGCGACGACGCCGGTCTCGGCGTCCGAGAAGTCGCCGGCCAGCCAGCTCGGCGTGCGCGGCCCGGCGACGGCCCGCCACGTCTTGCCGCCGTCGATGGTGTGGAACAGCCCGGCCGGGTGACTGTCCCCGCCGTCCCCGGCGGCGACGCCGGTGCGCTCGTCGAAGAACTTGACGACGTTCAGGCCGGGGACGCTGTTGTAACTGACGACCTTCCACTTGAGTCCGCCGTCGGCCGTGGCCAGCACGACGCCGGAACTGCCGCCGCCGGGGAGTTCCACGCGGCCGACGACCCACCCGGTGTACGGCGTGAGGAAGTGCAGCGCCCGCAGCGACGCGCGCGTCCCGGTGTGCTGCCGTTCCCATGTCTTGCCGGCGTCGCTGGTCCGGAGGATCAGGCCGTCGTCCCCGACCGCCCAGCCCTCGTTCTCGTCCACGAATTGCACGGCCCGCAACGGGGCGTCCGCGCGATTGGGAACGTCGGCCGCGGAAAGCGAGGCAGGGAGGAAGGCAATGAGCAGCGGGACCAACAATCCCCGCACGCCGCGGCCCAAAGACAACCTCACCCCCCGGCCCCCTCTCCGAAGCGGAGAGGGGGCGAAGGCGGGCATAAGTCGTTGCGTGGGAATGATGCGCATGTCGTGGCCCTTCCGGCTCGAAACCTCTTGCCCGACGCGGATAACCCATGTTGTCGGAAGAATCCAGAGGGATTGGCTCAAGTCTGGGGGCTGGCATGCCGGGGGCTTAGAAGAATTTTTAGCCACGGATCGAACACGGACGAAACACGGATAAAGGCAAGAAGCGAAAGACATTTCTAAAACCGAAGACAGATAAAAGGCACGGATGCGACACGGAGCAAACAAGCGGAAATGTCTTGTCCGTGTCGCATCTCGGTTTTC
>JAYUGD010000829.1:0-3927 GCA_043767785.1 Zavarzinella sp.
CCTGGGGTTCGACTTCTACCTAGATTGAGCAAGAGAAGCTTGTCCGGGATCAGCGTGAACTAGCGGATCATTTGGGTTGGGCGAGATTCTCGGCGTCACTTGAGGCACTCGGCTACGCTAAAGGCTCGAAATAAATCGAAGGCGTTGACCCGTTCGGCATCGCGCGGCCCGGGCGACTTGGGCGCGCTCCCGCATGACGCCGGCCGTGAAATGATCGAGCGAGGCTACTTGGTCCCGGTGCAGGACAAAGACGCGACCGGTCTGCGGCGGCCGGCGGCCCAAGTGCCGGCCCTGTTCGACTTCGCGAACGATCGTGATTCGACGGCGTTGCAAGCGGGGAAATTGACGATTCATTCGGCGGGTTCGTCGGTGCTGCAGCGCTTTGGTTCCCCGAATCAACAGCGGCGGAGAATAAGGTAGTTACACAGTCAAGGTTCGCGAAATGATGCGCATTCCGACTCGAATCTTCAGCACGGCGATTGCTTCGAGTTTGCTCCTCGGCGGCTATTGTTGGGGACAAGACTCCCGCGCCGGGGACGTTCGCGCCAAACTGGTTCTCCAGACCGGATTCGGCGACGGGTTGGTGGTCCACACGCCGCAATCTGTAGCGTACTCCCCGACGGGAGAATATTTCGCGATCTCAAGGGAGAATGTCAAACTCTTCAGCGCCGCTTCGGGCAGAGAACTGAACACGTTAAGAGGGCATCGGAATATGGTGATGGCCGTCGTCATTTCCAATGACGGCCGGCGGATATTGACAGGGAGCGCCGACGGCACGGCTCGGTTGTGGGTTGCGGCCACCGGCAAGGAACTGACCGTTTTCACCGGGCACGCCTCTCACGTCACCGAGCTGGCGATCTCGCCTGACAGTGACCGAGTGCTGACGCATGGGTGGGACAAAACAATTCGTCTTTGGAACGCGGAATCCGGCAAGGAGTTAGGCGCTTGGGCCGGCGACGGGACGACCAATCGCTCATTGAGTTTCTCTTCTGACGGCCGACATTTTTTGACCCGAGGCAAACTCGGGACGGTGCTGGTGTTAGACGCGGGCTCCGGAAAGGTCATCAAGAGTTTCCGCGCGCATGACAGGGATACAAGCTATGCGTCATTTTTCCCGGCCGGGTGCCGCATCCTGACCGGCGACGCGGACGGTGAACTGCGCGTGTGGGATGACCTCGGCATTAAAAAATTACTGGACCTGAAAGGACATACTCGACGCGCAGTATTTGCGAAGATTAATATTGCCGGCACGCGCATGCTGACGCGGGCCGTGGACGAAACGGCCCGGCTATGGGACTTGGACACCGGGCGCGAACTCCTCAAATTTCAGGACGTTCGCCACGCGGACCTCTCCGCGGACGGCCGTCAGATTCTGACGGCCGACAAAGACAGTTTGATACAAATCCGAGACGTCTCGGACGGAAGTGAGGTCGCGCGGTTTCAAATGCGATACAAAAATCGCGGCAATGCCCTGCTCAGCGTCCAGTTTTCCCCCGACGGCCAAAAAATCTTCGCCTTGGGCAGCGACTATGCCGCCCGCGTCTGGGACGTCAAAACGGGCAACCTGGCGTACGCAGTTCAGGGAGAGTCTGACTGGGCACGCCAGGCGGCATTCTCCCCGGACGGCGAGTCCATTCTAATCGTGAGCGGCGCGACCGACCGCACGACGGTGCGCAGTTGGGATTGCCGGGCGAATCAGCCGACAATGCGCGTTCTCCCGCCGGCCACCGGCCTGGCGTTGCGCCCGGACGGACGCGGCGTCCTGAGCGGCAAACCGGCCGGCGCGTCACGCGGGCCGGGTCCGACGCCCGAAGTCATGCAACTGCCCCAGGCTACAGGGACGCCACTCGCGTTCTCTTCCGACCTCCGCTGCGTGATCGCCCGAACCGGCAAGTCCGCCCGAATATCGGCCGCCGACACCGGCTCGGCGCTCCAGAACCTCGTCGGCCATGACGACGACGTGCTTTGCGCCGCGTTCTCACCCGACGGCGCGAGCGCGGCGACGGGCGGCAAGGACAAGATGGCGCGGCTCTGGGACGTCCAGTCGGGCGAATGCCGGCTCGTCCTCCGGGGGCATGAGAACGCGGTGGCGGAGGTCCGGTTCTCGCCGGACGGGCGACGCGTCGTGACGGCAAGCTCGGACGGCACCGCCCGCCTCTGGGACGCGGGCACCGGCCGAGAACTCCAGGTCTTGAGGGGTCACGACGCAGTGGTTTGGTCGGCGGCGTTCTCCCCGGACGGGCGGCGGGTCGTGACGGCGGGGTGGGACGGGACGGCCCGCGTCTGGCGCGTCGACGACGGGACGGAAGCCCTCGTCGTGCGCGGACACGAGTTTTGGGTCAATTCGGCCGCATTTTCCCCGGACGGCCGCCGCATTCTGACGGCGAGTTTCGACGGCACGGCACGGCTGTGGGACGCCGCGTCCGGCCGAGAATTGTGCCGGCTAATCGGCTTCAACGACGGCCGGTGGGCCGTCGTCGACCCGGCCGGGCGCTTCGACGCCGACGACTTGGACGGCGTAAGTGGCCTTCACTGGGTCGCGGCCGACGCCCCATTCACCGCCCTGCCGCTGGAAGTCTACATGCGGGAGTATTACGAACCGCGCTTGCTGGCCCGGGTCGTGGGCGACGAACGCTTCCCGCCGGTCCGCAGCCTCCAAGACTTGAACCGGGTGCAACCGCTGGCGAACGTGGCCAAGGTCGAACCGCAGCCGGGGAAACCGGACGAGGTGACGGTCACGGTGACGGTCGGCAGTCGGACCGGCGTCTTCGCAAAAGACGGTAAGAAGGTGACTCGCCACAGCGGCGTCTTCGACCTCCGGCTGTTCCGCGACGGCCGCCTCGTCGGCGCTCACGGGGTCCAGGGCGACGGGGTGGCGCTGGACCCGGCGACTGGTGAGGCGTCGCTCCGGTTTGAACACGTCCAACTGCCGCGGGCCGCTGGCGACACGATGGTCGAGTTCTCGGCGTACGCCTTCAACACGGACCTGGTCAAGAGTGAAACGCACCGCTTGGAGTACGCCCGGCCGGCGGGGCTGACGCCGCGCCGGGGGACGGCGTACGTGGTATCCGTCGGGGTCAACGGCACCGGCGACCCGGCGTGGAATTTGCGCTACGCCGTGCCGGACGCCGAGGCGGTGGCTCGGACGCTGGGCCACGCACTCACGAAATCGGGACAGTTCGAACGAGTGGTGACGGTCCCGCTCCTGTCCCATGTCGCCGACGCCGGGGACATGGGGCCGCCCGCCCGGGACACGGCCACCAAGGACGTGATCGCCGGCGTCCTCGCGGTTCTGGCGGGCAAGCCGGCCGACAAAGAACTCCTCGCCCGGGTGCCGGCGGCGGCCGGGCTCGGCCGGGCGGCGCCGGAGGACGTCGTGGTGGTCACTTTCAGCGGCCACGGGCACACGGCGGCCGACGGCGAGTTCTACTTGTTCCCAGCCGACTTGGGCCCCGGGCCGGCAATTCCTAACAAGGCCGTGTTGCGCCGCGCCGTGTCCGCGGAGGAACTGTCGAGGTGGCTGCGGGGCGTGGACGCCGGGGAAATGGCGCTCGTCGTGGACGCCTGCTTCTCGGCGGCCGGCGTCGAGGCCGGCGGGTTCAAGCCGGGGCCGATGGGCAGCCGCGGGCTGGGGCAACTGGCGTACGACAAGCGGATGCTCGTCCTGACGGCCAGCCAGTCTTCCGCCCCTGCCTTCGAGGACGCCCGGCTCGGGCACGGCTTACTGACGTACGCCTTGTGCAGCGAGGGATTGGAGAAGGGGGCCGCCGACTTCTCGCCAAACGACGGCCAGATCACACTCAAGGAATGGTTGCAGTACGGCGCCCAGCGGGTGCCGACCCTGCTCGCGGACATCGTGGCCGGTAAAGTGCGGGGAGCGGGGGAAGCCGCCCCCCGGCCGAGCCGGCCCGGCGCGGTCGTCACCGA
>JAYUGD010000830.1:0-1274 GCA_043767785.1 Zavarzinella sp.
AGTTCGTTGGCAGCCCACCGTTCGGCGGCGGGGGCGGTTCGGCGCTTCGGCGTGGCGGCAAGCGACGGGCCGGGTTACAATCACCAACACGTCCAATCGTCCCGTTCGGGAGGCCAGCGATGAGCGAACCCGCCACATCCCCCCTTTTTGAAGTCCGCCTGCCCGAGGAATCGCCGCCAAACTATCCGCGCGGCGGGCGGCGGTTGGTCGAGGTCCGGCCGTCCGAGACGCCCGCGCTCGAAGTCGTCCTGCCCGACCCGGCGCCGCCGTCCAAGGCCGAGCGGGAGCGGGCGGCCTTTTTCCGGCTTCTGCCGGAACTGCTGACGACGCATCGCGGCCAGTACGTCGCCATCCACGACGGGCAGGTCGTGGACAGTGACGCCGACGACATCGCCTTGGTCCGGCGGGTCCACGCCCGCGTCGGCTACGTCCCCCTCCACGTCGGCTTGGTTACGGACGCGCCGCCCGTTGGGCGGATGCCACGCTACCGCGAAGTCTGGCCACAGAGGTGAATCGGCATGGTCCGCTACCGCTACGCGACGCACCTGACGCCGCCGGCCCCGTTCGTGACCGTCACCCTCCGGTGTCCGGCCACCGGGGCGGCTGTCACGCACGCGGCGCACATCGACACGGGGGCCGACCGCACCGTCCTGCCCGGCCGCGTGGTCGAGGCCCTTGGGCTGGTTGAGGACGGCCGGCTGTCGTTCCAAGGCTTCAACAGCGAGGTCTTCGAACTGCCAATCTTCTTGGTGGAAGTGCAAGTCCACGATTTGGCCGTCGTGGCCGTGCGTGCCGCCTTGGGCGAGTCCGAGCCGCACGTCCTGCTCGGCCGCGACATCCTCAACGCCCACCGCCCGTTGCTCGACGGCCCCGGCTTGGCGCTCGAAATCGGCTGACGGCCGGCGCCAGAAGCGTGGGGCACGTTTCCAACGTGCCCGTGGGCATCGCGCCCGGCGAGTGTAATAACTTCCTTGACCGACATGAGCCTCACCACGCCCGTGGTGGGGGTGGCCCAAATCCGCGTGAAGCGAACCCCCACTGCTGACGCGGTGAGGCCCGTGGCCGTCAACAAATTGCCTGAAGTCGCAACAACGAGCCGACCACGGGTTCGAGTGGAGGATGACATTCATTTCATAATGTATTGAACTTGTTTGCATATTTGAATGGCGATTTTCCATTTTTTTATGCTGGCGCCTTGAAGATTCCTCGCCGTTGAACCGCTCCGCAGGGAAGGAAACCGATCTCCGCTCCGGCATCCGCCTCCGCTCCGTCGG
>JAYUGD010000831.1:0-3919 GCA_043767785.1 Zavarzinella sp.
CCTTTACCGCCGGGCCGCCCGCGAGGCGGTCTTCCGGACCATCGACACGGCCGCCGGCGAGTTCGAAGACTTGTTGTCTCAACGCCGACTGCCCGGACCACGGGAAGCGCGGGCGCGGGAATCTGACCGTGCCGATGCGGTACGGGCCGAACAATGCCCGCCGCCTGCTCCGGTGCTCGACCTGCAAGGCCCGGTTCTCCGAGCGCAAGGGCACCCCCTTGTTCGACGCCCGGCTGCCGACGGACACGGTCGTCGCCGTCGTCGCCCATGTGGCCGAGGGGATCGGCGCCCGGAAGACGGCCCGGCTGACCGGGGGCCACCCCGACACGGTCACGCGGCACATCCGCTTGGCCGGCCCGCACGCCGAACAACGCCACGACGAACTCGTGGCTTTTTCCCCCGGCGACGGCCGAAGTCCAGTTCGATGAGAAGTGGTCGTTTGTCGGCCGGAAAGAGAAGAACTGTGCGCCGGACGACCCCCGGCGCGGGGACTGTTGGGACCACACGGCGATCGACCCCGAGAGTCGGCTGGTCGTCAGCCTAATGGTCGGCAAGCGGACGGCCGCGGCCGTCACCGCGGTGGTCCGGGACTTCCATGCGCGGACCGGCGGGCGGGTCATGCGGCTGATCACGTCGGACGAGTACCCGGCCTGCCCGGACGCCATCCGGGCGGCGTATGGGACAACGGTGGTCCCGCCGCGGGCCGGCCGCGGGCCCCGTACGCCTTGTTGCCGCCGGCGGTGACGGACGCGACGGTCCATAAAATCCGGGAGAACAACCGGGTGGTCCGGGTCAGCACGCGGGTGGTGTTCGGGACCGTCTTGGCGGTCCTCTTGGCGCTGGCCGCGTCGGCCGTCCGTCGGGTCGTGAACACCTGCTTCGTGGAGCGGCACAACGGGACGGACCGGAACCGATGCGGCCGGAAGGCGCGGAAGAGCGACGCCTTCTCGAAGGACTGGGACATGCACCGGGCGGCCACCGTGTTCAGCCACTACAGCGACAACTTTTGCTGGCCGGTGCGGACCTTGCGGACCCGAGGAGAGGACGGTCGCTGGCGGCCCCGGACGCCGGCGATGGCCGCCGGACTGACCAACCATGTCTGGACCGTGGCCGAGTGGGTGACTTACCCGGCTGTGCAACGCAGGTAGGACACTACCGAACACGGATGAAACACGGATCAAGGCCGAAGAGAAGAACTTCACCACAGAGGACACCGAGGAAAGACAGAGGCAGAGAAGGCATTCTTATAAGTGCCTTTCCTCTGTCTTTCTTGGTCTTTCCTCTGTGGCCTCTGTGGCCTCTGTGGTGAAGTTCTTCTCCTCTCCTGTCTTCTCCTCGATTTTTCATTTGCATTCCAAGACAATCTGTCTTACCATGAGTCGGAGAGTTGAAGACAGATTGTCTAATTGTGGACCGGGAACGATGCCGAGAACGCCCAAGGATGTGACGGACGCCGAGTTGGCCGTGCTGCGGTCGCTGTGGGACCACGGCCCGCGCACCGTGCGCGAGATCGCCGACGGCCAGACGGAGGCCGGCGCGCCGACGCAAGCGGCCACGGTGCAAAAACTCCTCGAACGGTTGGAAGACAAGGGCTGGGTCGAGCGAGACCGCACCGGGCCGGTGCAGCGTTTCCGGGCGACAGCCGACCGGGACGACTTGATCGGCCGGCGCCTCAGCGGCATCGCCGAGGAGTTGTGCGAAGGGTCGCTGACGCCGCTGTTGAGTCATCTGGTTAATAATGATCGGCTGACCAACAAAGATAAAAAAGCGTTGCGGGAACTGATCGACCGGCTGGATAAATAGCCTGATCGTCCGTCGCGGAGACCGGTTTTCACCCCGGAGGGGTGGCAGCAATTAGCCCCGGGTCGCGCTTCGCGCACCCGGGGACACGCGGAGCAAATGTCATTCGACCCCGGCAGGGGTCGCAGCGGCTGGCACCCCTGCCGGGGTGCAAACCTTTGGGGCGGGTTCGGGTCCGGTGGTGTCGCTGCGCTCAACCACCGGCTAATCGCTGTCACCCCTCCGGGGTGAAAATGGTCGAAGGCGAGTCCGACGTTATGATGCGTGCGCTGATCGAATACGCATTGGCGAATGCCGTGATGGCGACGGCGATGGCCGCCGTCGTCTACGGCGTCACCCGCGTCGTTCGGCGGCCGGCGGTGCGGAACGCCCTGTGGATTCTCGTACTGGTCCGCCTGCTGTTGCCGCCGGTGTGGGGCGTGCCGTTGCCGGTGGATTCGCCGGTGAGCAAGCCGCCGGCCGTTGAGCCGTTGGAAGTCCCGGTCGCTTCGCCCCCGCGGCCGGAAGTCGGAACCCCGTTGACGGACGACGAACTGGCAATGGCCCTCGCCTACTTGGAGACGGCGCCGGAACCCGTGACCGTCGAGCCGACGCCGGCGGCTGAAACTCCGGCCAAGACGGCCGAGCCGGTCAACCCGTGGCGGTGGGCGTACTTGGCCGCCGGGTTGGTGTGGCTGGCGGGAACGTGTTGGATCGCGGGCCGGGCGATTCGGCTGACGCGGCGGTTCCAGCGGCAATTGGCCGACGCCACGCCCGCCCCGGCCGACGTGCAACGCACGGCCGCCGAGCTGGCGGCGGCGATGGGCTTGGGCCGTTGCCCGGAAGTATTGTTCGTCCCGGGTCGGCTTTGGCCGAGTCTGTGGGCGCCGGCCCCGTGGCGGGCCGCGAAACTGTTAATCCCCGCCGCCCTGTGGCCGCTGTTGGCAGCGGACCACCGGCGGGCGGTGCTGGCCCACGAATTGGCCCACGCCCGGCGCGGCGACCCGTGGGTGCGGTGGCTCGAACTTGTCGCGGTGGCGGTGTACTGGTGGCACCCACTCTTACGGTGGGCGCGCCGGCAACTCCGCCAGAGCGAAGAGGAATGCTGTGACATGTGGGTGGTGGCGGCCCTCGCCGGTCGGCGGGCGTACGCCACGGCTCTCGTGGAGACGGCGGCGTTTTTAAGCGGACCGGAGCCGGCCTTCTCTTCCGCTCTCGCGAGCGGGGCCGGCCCGGTCGATGACCTTCAGCGGAGAGTGACCATGATTATGCGCGCGACGTGGCCGGCCCGGATGACCCGCATCGGGTTGGCGGCCGTTTTGGGCTTGGGGACCGTCGGCTTGGCCGTCGGCCCGACGCTCGGCTCGGCCGAGGCCCAAGAAGGGCGGCCGGCCCCGAAGAAGGAAGGCGACCGCCCCCGCGAGGGCGACCGCAAAGAGGGCGACCGGCCCAAGGACGGCGACCGCAAAGAGGGCGACCGCCCCCGCGACGGGGACCGCAAAGAACGCGGCCCCAAGGACGGCGACCGCAAAGAAGCCGACCGCCCCAAGGACGGCGACCGCAAAGACCGGCCGCGCGACGGCGACCGGAAGGAAGACGGCCCGTCCCCGCGGGAGAAGGTCAATGAGGCGGACGTGAAGGCCGCCCGTGAAGAAGCCGAAGAGGCCCGGGCGAACTTCCGCAAGGCGATGGAGCGGATGCGGGCCGCCGAGGAAAAGTTGGCCAAGGCCGAAGGCCGCCCGTTCAACGGCGGCGGGTTCCCGGGCGGCGTCGGTGGTGCGGGCGGCGGCGCGGGCGGCTTCCCCGGCCGTCCGGGCGCCGGCGTGCCCGGCCGCGGCGACCCGCGGCCCGAAGGCACTGGCGTGCGCGGCCCGAAGGACGGCGACCGGCCCGAAGGCCGGCCCGAAGGCGCCGGCCCCCGCGGCCCGATGCCCGGCGGCGACGACCTGCAACGGCAGGTGCAGGAACTCCGCAAGGCCATCGAGGAGTTGCGCCGGGCGATGCAAGAGCAACGCGGCGGCGGCGACCGGAAGTAAGCATGACAGCGGTTTTCAAGTTGGCGTAGCGGTCGGTTGTTGGTGGGACGGTCGGTTGTTGGTGGGACCGGCGTCCCGCCGGTCGTTTTGATTCCGAAGACCGG
>JAYUGD010000832.1:0-10707 GCA_043767785.1 Zavarzinella sp.
CGTCTTCCTGCACGCAGTACGCCGGGCCGGCCTCCGCGGAGGCGTGCCGCGCGCGGAACATGCGGAGAGACGCTTGGGCGTACCCGGCGCCGAGCAACAAGTCGCGGGCCGCGCGGTAACAGTCGAGCCGCAGGTCGTCCCACGCCCGGCGAGACTTGCCCAGCCCGGTCAGCGGCCGCACGTAGAGGGGGTAGAGGAACAACTCCTCCGGGTGGTAGCGCAGGGCCGCGCGGACGGAGGCGAGCCAGCTTTCGACCGTCTGCCCCGGCAGCCCGTAGATCAGGTCGATGTTCAGGACGGGGAAGTCGAACGCCCGGATGCGCCGGAGCGCCTCGTGCGTTTGCGCGTCCGGCTGGGGCCGGGCGACGGCCCGGACTTCCGCCTCCGAGAAGCTCTGAACGCCGATCGAGACCCGCGAAACGCCGTGCGATTTCAGCACGGCCAACCGGCCTTCCGTGGCCGTCGCCGGGGACGTTTCGACCGACGACGGGACGGAGCCAACCGGCCCGCCAATCCACCCCTCGGCCAGTTCCAGCACGGCCGCGAGTTGACCCTCGTCCAAAAATGTCGGCGTGCCGCCGCCCACCGCGAACCGCGTCACGCGGGCGCCGCCCAAGACTTGCCGGTGGGCGAGTGACTGCCGCCGCAGAGCGGCCATGTACCCCGCGACCACGTCGGCCTTCGGCTTGGCGAACGTGAACAGGTTGCAGAAGCCGCACCGCATCTCACAGAACGGGACATGCACGTACAGGAACAGGGAGTCTTTCGGCTCCGCTTCCCACGCTTGGGCGAGTGGAACTTTGGGCACGAGCGGCAAGTACGCCGTCTTGTGCGGGTAGGCGTAGGTGTACCCGGTGAACGGGGACAGGCCGAGCAGTTCGTGTTCGGTCACCAAGGCGTTCACACGCGGCCCTCCCGCGGCAGGATGAATTCGGCGTACGGCACGGTCCACACGGCCGGGTGCGACAGGCGGTGGCCGTGGTAGCCGTCCTCCCCGTAGGCCGTGCCGTGGTCGGAACACAGCACGCAAAACGTGTCGGCGCGGCGACGCATCAGTTCAAACAGAGCCGGCAGGTGGCGGTCCACGTACTCCAACGCGGCGGCGTGCGTCCGCAGGTTGTCTTCCGTTTCCCCGGGCAGGTAGTGGCGGTTCGGCTGGTGCAGCGCCGCGACGTTGACGAACAGGAACACCCGCTCGTCGGCGGGGACGCCCGCCACGCGGTCGCGCGCCCACGCGATTTGGTTCTCAAAGCATGCCGGGTCGGTCACGCCGAACGCCGGCTCCCACACGCTCTCTTGGAACAGGCCTGGCAGCACGCGCCCAAGGGGCGTGGCGGCGTTGAAGAAGCCCACGCCGCCGACGCACATCGTCCGGTAGCCGCGGGCGGCGAAGCCGGCGACGATGTCCGCGGCGTCGAAGACGCAAGTCTCCGGGGCCGTCGTCTCGGAGCCGGGAAAACGCACGGCGAACGGGCGGGCGTGGCGGCCGGGCCGGGCGGGCGTCGGCAGGAACCCGGCGAAGAACGCCGCGTGCGCCGCGAAGGTGAAGCTGCCAGGCGTGTGCCGCTCTTCCCAGCCGGCCGGCGGCAAATGCTCGGCGATGTTCCGCGTCCGGCCGGCGGCCCAGAGGTCGCGGGCCACGTCGAAGCGCAGGGTGTCCAGCGTCACGAACAGGACGTCGTGCGTGCCGACGACGGCGTTCATGTCCCTCACGCCCAGCCCCCTTCCAGCGCGGCCAGTTCCGCCTCGTGCGTGGTCAGCCCGTTCCACGTCACGCCGCCCAAGAGATCCCCAAAGGCGTTGGCCTCCAGCACGGCATGCTTCCGCAGGCTCCGCGAGAACAACACGTCCACGCCCACGTGCAGGCTTCCGGGGAACGCGGCCGCCGCCCGCTGGCAATCGGCCATCGCCGTGTCCCACACGGCCGGGTCCATCCGTCGGCGCAACTCGTCGGCGTCTCCGCGCTCGTTGAGCAGGTGCAGGTTCGTGATCGGCGTGCGGCTGCGGCGCAGCACGGCGTGGCGCACCTGCCCGGCGATCACCAATACGCGCAGGTCGCAGGCCGTCCCGCCGACCATCGCCTTGGGAATCCACGCCTCGACGTGCGCCCCTTCCCGGCACACGGCGTTCACGACGGCCGCGATGTCCTCACCCCGGTGATACCGGCACAGCTTCCGGGAATTGTAGAATCGCGGGCCGCCGGCCGCAGCGGCCATTTGCATCGTGGTGGTGGCGACCATCCGCACCCCGTCGGTCGCCAGCGCGATTACGCCGGACGCCGACGACCCGCACGCCAGTTTCACGAACACGCGCCGCCGATTCGCGGCCCGCATCGCTTCAACCAGCGAGTCGAAGTCGACGACGCCGGGCACCGCCGCGGGAACAGCGACGCCGCGACCGCGGAACAGGCGTTGGCAGTCGCGTTTGTCGAACATCACGGCCACGTCCGCGGGCGGGTTCAGCACGCGCACGGCCGGGCGGTGGACGAGCCGCCGCCCCAGTTCGGCGAGCAGCCCCCGAAACCCGCGAAACCATTGCCGCGGGCACACGACCCGGCCGCGCTCGAACGGCAACGCGGCGACTTCGGCGGCGGTCATGCGGTCGGCCCCCAAGTCGCGGTCTTCCGGCTCCGCGGCCCCCAGCGTCAGCAAGTATTGTTCGACCGCGAAGTCCTGGCCGGGGGACTCCAACCGGAGGAAGCTGCCGGGCGTTAGCAATTCGTCCAGCTCGTCGAGCCGCGACGCCAGCCCGAGCCACGGGACGACGGCCGGAAGGCCCCAACCGCGCCGCCGCATGGCCTCTTCCAACAAGGCGACCCGGCGGTGCCCCGGGTTGGCGATGACGACCAACTTGGCGGGGAGCGTCATTCCCCGACGGTGATGTATCGGTCGTCCGGATCGGCGTCGCCGCCCTGCCCGTCGCTCAGATCGACGGGGATGCCCATCGCTTGCAGCTTCGCCGACATCTCGTCCGAGAGGTAATGGTGGTGCAGGTCGAGCGACGTGAGCTTCTTCACGGCGGGGGCGGCCACCAAAGCGGCGGCCCCCTCGTCCCCGAGGTTGCCGAGCGAGAGGTCGAGGCGCTCCAGTCGCTTGAGGATTTTGGAGGCCGCCACCTTCTTGGCCACCGCGTCTTGGATCCGGCAGTTGCGTAGGCCCAGTGACGTGAGTTTGGGGAAGAGGCCGCCGGCCAGCAGCGGGGCCAAGATAGCCGTGTCTTCCACGCCGCCGTAATTGGGTTCCCCGAGCCACAGTTCCAAGTGCGTGAGGTGCGGGAAATCCGCGGCGAGAACCTCATTGATAATCTCGGCGTCCAGCCCGCCGCTCTCGACCGCGAACGACTTCAGGGCGGCGTGCGTGAGGCGGCCGAAGCGCAGGCCCGTCGTGCCGCGGACGCGGAATTCTTCCATTCGCGGGAAGGCCGGCAGCAGCTCCGAGATGTCCCCGTGCTGGATCCACGACATCTCGCACTCCTCGTACGTGATGTCCCCCAAGTACAGGGCCGTCAGGCCGGGCATCCGGTCCTTCGCGGCGACCAGGGCCTGCACGACTTCGGAGCCGCCGTCCTGCGAATCCCCCCACGACCCGACCACCAGCGCCGTGAGCCGGCCGCCGTGCTTGGCCAGGAAGTCGTCGAGCAGTTCGGGGAAGCGCCGCTCGGAATCGTACTCGACCGTCAGCCGGTACGCGCCGGCGTGGGGCGCCGCGTCCGCCGGGTCGTACGGCCGCACCGGCTGCCCCGCGAACACGTCCGCATGAATGCTGATGGTCATCGCCGCACCTCATGGAGAAGGAAAGACGCCTTGCCGGGGAAACGGCCCGGTCGGCTCGTCAACCGTCGCTCACCCCGGCGTTATATGCACTTTCCCGCCCGCCCGGGTCATCCGCCGCGCGTCCGGGCGGGGTGCCGCCGGCGCAATTCGTGAGTTCCGCCATGACCTGCCGCACCAGTGTAGTTCGTCACATATTCCCTCGGCGGCCGGGTTGAGCGTCTCGACGGCGCCCCGCTCGTCGATGACCACGACGGCATCGTCGGTGGTGGCCAAGATGGCCTGCGCCGGGGTCTCGCTGTCCCGAACGGCTCGGCGGCGTGGTTGTGATCGGCAGAGTGCGTTGGAGCGGCCTTTGGGTTCCGGTTAGCGGTGGCGATGCGCTCCCCCCAGTCTTCATTTTAGTCGCTGTGCAGTCGCGGGACTTCGGCTTATTGCTCCGCCGCACGTCATGGTGAGACGAGGTTCCGGCAAGAACGAGATGGGCGCTCGGCTGCGCGGCGGCGCACCAGTGGCGCGCCGAATCCGCACACCGCCCGCGGCGAGCCGGCGGTGCAATTGCCCGGAAACTTGAGTCAAATTGCGGTAAGAGCCACTTTCGCAGGGCGGTGTCATCTTCGGCATTGTAATTGCTTAGAGAGCAGTCTCTTGCAACTTCAATGTCGTACACACGGCATCGCAGAGATCCCAAACCAACACCCGGTTTGCTTGTTGATGGCGATGATGCCGCGACTGCGTCAGCCGCGGCTTCCCGAGTTCTTAGAGGCTATCCGGAAACTGAAAGTACTGTACTGGAATAACTTGCGTTAATTTATTGCACAGACTGAATTGGCGTAAGTTCAATAAAGAAGGGTGGGCTCCACGAAGTTATTGAACTTACGTCAATTCAGCCGTCGCCTGAATCAGTCAAAACTCCGTGAAACTGTGGGCTTTCTTTCCGGATAGCCTCTTAAACATCGTTTGGGAGTGTTGAGCATGGTCGATACGCAAATCAGTTACAAGTGCGGCGGGTGCGGGATGATTAAGACCGTCCCCGCGGACCAGAAGGCCCCCTCGTGCTGCGGCAAGGTGATGCAAGTCACCGACGCGGCGAAGCCGGGGGTAAGTTCGGGCAAGGAAGGCTCCTGTTGTTCGAGCTGATTAACCACTCTTTGTGAACACACTCGCACGCGGCCCGATGACACTCGGGGCCAGTGAGGAGTGTCTGAGGCGCCTCGGTGGCCGAGGACTGGTTTTCGTCTTCTTTACGTTTTCAAGGCCCCGATCCACGGGCCTGAACGCCTTCGGGACGCCGTCCTGAAGGGCTTTTCCGAGCGTGATCGCGGCCGGCACAACGCGGGCCGATCACTCCTCTCTTTCTCACGAAGGAAATCTGTCATGACTGTGACCCGTCGAAACGCCTTGGGCCGAATGCTGTGTCCGCTGCTGGTCAGCGCCGCCACCTTCGCCGGCGCCACGTTGACCGGCGCCGTCGCCAAGGCGGAGGACAAGGACCACCCGCACGGCGAACACTTCGCCGCGTGCGCGAAGGCGTGCGGCGACTGCCAACTGCACTGCGACGCCTGCTTCCACCACTGTGCGACCCTGCTCACGGCCGGTTCGAAGGACCATGCGAAGTCGATGCACGCGTGCGTGGACTGCGCCGAGTGCTGCAAATTGGCGGCGACCTTGTCCGCCCGGCAAAGCCCGTTCGCGGCGGCCGCCTGCGAGTGCTGCGCGAAGTGCAACGACGAATGTGCGACGGCCTGCGAGAAGTTCCCGGACGACAAGCACATGGCCGCCTGCGCGAAGTCGTGCCGCGACTGCGCCAAAGCGTGCCGTGACATGATCAAGCATTTGGCGCACTAACCGCCCAACGGCGGCCCAGCGCCTACGTCGGCCAGTATCGGTTAACCACGGCGGCGGCCCCGAACAACGGGCCGCCGCCTTTTCTTACTCAGAGGTTCGTCATGGGCTGGTTCCAGTCGCCCCGCGGCAAGTACATCGCCGTGGGCGTAAGCTCGGCGGTCCTCGGGTTCCTCATCGCGTGGCCCCTGTTCGCCGCGGGCCAAGACAAGAAGGATCCGCCGCACGACCCGGCCGCCAAACATGCCCCGGCGGCGGACAAGGCCGCCGACCCGAAGGCGGATCTGGCCGACCAAATCCGGCAGTTGAATGCGAAGGTCGCCCGACTGGAAGCGGCCGTGGCCAAAGCCGCCCCGGCGGCCGCCGGCATGAACATGGCCCCGGCCGCCAAGCCCGGCATGGGGATGATGGACATGATGGGCGGAATGGCGGGGGGCAAGAAGCCGGCCATGGCCGGCATGGAGGACATGGACACGGACGAAATGAAAGGCATGGGCGGCAAGGCCGGGATGGGCGGCATGATGGAAATGGACATGATGGAAATGATGGGCATGATGGGCATGGCCCCCAAGAGCGCCGGCGGCATGGCCGGCATGAAAAGCATGGGCAAGATGCAGATGAAAGCCGCCCTGCCCAGTTTCCCGGGCGCCTCGCACATCTACCACGTCGGGGCCACGGACTTCTTCCTCAACCACCCCGAACACATCACCCTGACCCCCAAGCAAACGGGGGACTTGGGCCGGGTCAAGGAAAAGGCCGTCCTCGCCAAGACCTCCGCCCAGCGCAAGATCGACGAGGCCGAGCAGGAGCTTTGGACGTTGACCAGCGCCGACGAGCCGGACGCGGCGAAGATCGAGGCCAAGATCCAAGAGATCGAGAAGTCGCGCGGCGCCCAGCGGATGGCGCTCATCCGGGCCGTCGGCGACGCCGCCAAATTGCTGACCGACGAGCAGCGTCAGGCGCTGCTGGGGACCGGGGCGGACAAGGCGGCCAAGCCCGACCCGCACGCCGGCCACAAGCCTTGAGCCGATCGTCCGTCGCGCCCCGACCGCCTCAATGACCGCACGGCGGTTTCCCCCGTGCGTTGGCAAACACGTCCGCCGTCGTGGACCGCTTGATCGAAATGACATCATCATGAGCCATCCGCACCTCGAACCATTCGCCGTGGCCCGGCTCCTCAGACCACGTGCGGCCGCGGTCCTGATCGGACTGACGTTCGCCCTCGCGGGTTCCGCCCAAGTGTCGCCGGAGGAACACGCGAAGCACCACCCCGGGCAGGACAAGGAGAAGGACAAGGCCGGCATGCCGGGCATGGGCGGCGGCATGATGGGCGGCGGCATGGACATGGGCAAGATGATGGAGGGGATGATGGGGAAGGCCCCGCCCAAAGAGTTGTACCCGACCCTGATGAGCCAGCCGGAACTCACGCCCGAACAGCGGGAGCACGTCCGGAGTCAGGCGGACGGGCGGATGCGCGCGGGGGTGGCCCTCCTTTCCGAGGGGCTGGAAAAGCTGGCCGCGGCGACGGAGGCCGAGGATTACGCGGCCATGCAGGAAGCCACCGCCCAAGTGCGCGAGGCCGTCGCGCGGTTCGAGAGCGGCCTGGCCGCCCGGCGCGCCTTGGCCGAGGGCAAGCCGCCGCGCCAGGTCGCCATGCAATGGTTCAAGGCCGAAATGAACCTTCAGCCGCCGCAGGGCGTGGAGGCCCGCGGCGGCCCGTCCGGCCTGTCCGTCCTCCACTACGTCACGATGGCGCTGTTGGCCGCCTTCGCGGCGGCGATGCTCGCGATGTACTACTTCAAGATGCGCCGCGCGGCGACCCTCTTCGGGCGACTTGAGCCGGACACGACATCCCCGCCGGGGCCGGCATTGCCGCCGGACGGGGGAGCCGAGCCTCCACCGCCGCCCGACGGAAAAGGCCCTCTGCCGGGGGGCAAAGACCCGCCGACAGACGGCGGCCCGCCGCCCGGGCCGGGAGCGGCGGCATCGCCTCCGCGAACTACGGCCGGCCCGTCCGCCCAATCGCCCGGACCGACTGGCGGTCCCAAGCCGACGGCGAACCCGGCGGCGCCTGTGACCGCGAAATGGCGCGGCCCACTCGGTGTCGAGAGCATCGTCCGCGAAACCCCCGACATTAAAACCTTTCGCCTCCGTTCGCCCGGGGGCGGGCCTCTCCCGTTCACCTTTGTCCCCGGTCAGTTCCTGAACGTCGCGCTCGGCATCGGCGGGGCGCGAATGAATCGCTCGTACTCGATTTCGTCCTCCCCGAACGAACGCGATTACGTCGAACTCAGCGTGAAGCGGGAGGCCCGCGGCGCCGTCTCGCGGCACATCGTCGACTTATGGAAGGTCGGGGACGCGGTCGACGCGGGGGGGCCGGTCGGCAAATTCACCTTTACCGGGACCGAGGCGGGGAGTGTCGTCCTCATCTCCGCCGGCGTCGGCGTCACGCCCATGGTGAGCATCGCCCGCTACCTGACGGAGCAGGCGTGGCCCGGGGACATCTTCTTCATCTTCACGTGTCGCAACCCCGCCGACTACGTTTTTGAAAAAACTCTCGCCGCCCTCGCGATACGCAATCCGAAGTTGCATGTCGTCGTCGCCATGACGAAGCCGGCGCCGGACTGGACGGGGCCGCGCGGCCGCGTCACGAAAGAACTGCTCGCGCAGTCGGTCCCCGACATCGCCTCGCGCCGGGTCCACATTTGCGGGCCGGTGACGATGATGGAGGCGACCACGGCGATGCTCCGCGAACTCGGCGTCCCCGACGCCCTCGTGAAATCAGAGGCGTTCGGGGCCGTCAAGCCGCCGCCGGCCGGCCCGACGGACCCAGCCACGCCGACGGTCGCGGCGACCGGGCCGGAGGTCACGTTTTCCACGAACCACAAGGCCGCGAAGGTCCGCCCCGGTCAGACGATTCTCGAACTCTCCGAGCAGCTCGCGATCGGCATCGAGAACTCGTGCCGCGTCGGCACCTGCGGAATCTGCAAGGTCAAGATGACGGCCGGGGAAGTCGAGATGGCCGTCGAGGACTCCCTCGACGCGGACGAGAAGGCCGCCGGCGTCATCTTGGCGTGCCAGGCCATACCCAAAACCGCCGTCACCGTGGAGGCGTAGCGATGAAGGGCCGCGAACGCCCCCTGGTGACCACTGTCTTCGCCGTGCTGATCTTCGGCTGGCTCGGCTTCCTCGTGCATACGGCACCTAGGTTCGCGGGAAGCGGCCTCGGGTCCGCGGTCGGCATCGCCGGCGCCGGGCTGATGCTCGTCTCCGCGGCCTACGTCGTCGCCAAGCGCGTCCCGGTCGTCAAACGGGGCGCGGCCAAATACGTCTCGCAAAAGACGCTGATCTCCATCCACGTGTACACGGGCATGGCGGGGGCGCTGCTCGGGCTGATTCACACCGGGCACAAATACGACAGCCCGCTCGGCGTCGCGCTCACGGCCGCGATGCTGGTCGTGGTCGTGAGCGGGTTCGCCGTGAAGTACCTGCTGACCTACATTTCGACCGACATGAAGGACAAACTCGCCCTACTGCAAACCGCCCGGGGCGACCTCGACAGCGCGTGGGGCGTGTTGGAGTCGTCCCCGGGGGAAAAGAAGAACATGCCGACGCGCCCGCTGCTCGCGGCCGGCCTCGCCTCCCTCGGCCTGGCGGCGGCGGCCGACCACCCCGCGGGCCGGGTCATGACGCTGGGCGAAAGTGTGGCCGACCTTGAGTATTCCGTCCGCACGCACGAACTGCTGAAACGCTGGTTCTCGCGGGCCTTGACGCTGCACATCGTCACCTCGTTCGCATTTTTGCTCCTCCTCGGCCTCCACGTCTGGGCCGCCGTCCATTTCGGGCTGAGGTGGCGCTCATGAAGCTCTGGGCGTACATATTCGCGGGAATTGCCCTCGTCGCATCGGGGTTCGGCGCGGTGCATCTGCTCGGGAACCATCCCGGCGGGGGGCGGACCGGCGTGTTCAGCGCCGTGACATGGCAACGCATGGCCTCCCCGGGGGCGTTGTCCGAGCCGCACGCATTCCTGGAACACAACTGCGCCGCCTGTCACACGGCCGGCAAGGGCGTGGAAGCCACCAACTGCATCGCCTGCCACGCCAATAACGAGACGTTGCTCGGGCGCCAGCCGACCGCGTTTCACGCAGACGTGGGCAGCTGCGTCGAGTGCCACCGCGAGCACCGGGGGGCCGCCCGCCGCCCGACCGACATGGACCACGCGGCGCTGGCCGAGATCGGCCTGCGCCAAATGAAAGGCGGCCACGCCCCGGGCGGTGAAAACGACCGGGCGCGGACCGACCTCCTCGATTGGGTCGGCAAACACCGGCCCGCGGGCCACGGGGCGGAAGGCCATTCGAGCCTCACCCCGCCGGAGGCGGTCTTGAATTGCGCGTCCTGCCATTCCAAGAAGGATCGCCACTTCAATCTCTTCGGCCAAGACTGCGCCCAGTGCCACGGGACGGCGAAGTGGACGGTCCCCGAGTTCCGGCACCCCCCGCCCGCGTCCAAGGACTGCGCCCAGTGCCATCAGGGGCCGCCGAGCCATTACATGATGCATTTTCAAATGATGTCGGCCAAGGTGGCGGGCAAGCCGAAGGCGCCGGTCAACGAGTGTTACCAGTGCCACCAGACGACCGCGTGGAACGACATCAAAGGCGTGGGCTTTTACAAGCACCACTAACGAGATGACCGTGCGGCGCCGCGCACGTTGACACATGGCTTTCCATGTAACCGGGAGTCGCTTTTCAACGGGGGCCGCGTGTGGTCCCCAAACCGCGGAGAAGCGGCCAGACGCCGCCCTCGACAACACTTTGAGTGGCGAACGTGAACACCATGAGTATTTCCGGCCTTTCCCCCGCCGAACTTGGCGAACTGATTCGGGACGGCAAAATGATTGACCTCATCGACGTGCGCACGCCCATCGAATACCGGGAGGCTTACGTCGAAAGCGCCCGGAACGTCCCGTTGGATCAACTCGACCCGGCCGCCGTGATCCAAGCCCGCCACGGCCCGGCAACGGAGCCGGTGTACGTCATCTGTCGGTCGGGAGGCCGCGGCCGACAGGCGTGCGAGAAGTTTCTCACGGCGGGCGT
>JAYUGD010000833.1:0-10695 GCA_043767785.1 Zavarzinella sp.
ACTCTAAGAGACTGTCCCACAAGTCCTGTTTTGCCCCAAAAACAACGTCTTTTCCCGTGATTTTCAGGGAAAATCCGGGCTTGTGGGACAGTCTCTAAGTCAGCCAGCAATCTGTTGACGAAGAATTGTTCCACAGACGCCTCGTTGGAGAGGTCGGCGCGAGCGCAAAAGAGGTTTTCGGCGGCCGTGTCCGAGAGAGAGTCAAAAATGCTCTTTCGCGCCGGCTGGGAGGATTTGCCCTTCGCCATCATTAGGCCCGCTTTCGCATGATTTTGTTTGGGCGGTCCCAATTCGCACTTTAGCAAGTGGGCACACGCGCGGTCGTTTGCCGTCCCGCGATAGCCACTCGCGCCTGCACCGGCAACAGCACGCCAAGACGGTTACTTGCAGAGCCCCTGAGGCAGAAGCGCCCAGTGGCTACGCCGGCCGGTCACATCTTCTCCTTCGGGTCTTCCTTCTTCTCTGGCTCCTTCGGGTCTTTCTTCTCCGGCTCTTTCGGGTCCTTCGGCTCTTCCTTGGGGTCGGGGAGTTTTTCCTTCGGCGGGGCGGTCAGGTCGGGCACGTAGCCCTTGAGTTCGTTGCCGGTCAGTTTGCTGTCCGGCTTCAGGACGCCGATGGCCGAGTTCAGTTTCGCCCGCACCTCCACGTCTTCGGTCCCCTTGGCGATGACGATCAGGGCGTCCACTTGTTCCGGGGTGACGTGCTTGCCGTACAGTTGCACGTTGCGGACCAAGCCCTCGGCGGCGGCGATGCGGATCGGGGCAGGGCGGGTGTCCGTCGTCGTCACGGTGGCCAAGTCTTGCTGGCCGAGCTTGCTCGGCAGGCGGGCGATGGTGTCGATGGCGATGAGGGCCAGTTCGTCCGAGTTCAGGGCCGCCCGGATTTGGGCCTCGGCCTGCATGACGCGGTAGCCGGTCAATTCCCCGCGGGCCATTTTCCGAAGCCAGTTCAGGGCGGCGGCGGCCTGCTCTTTCTTCTCCTCGGGGCTGAGCATCGGGGCCTTGGCGTCCACGAGTTGGGCCAGTTCCTCGGAGAAGCCCGCCGGGGTGAACACGGCCGGCAGCACCCGCACGCGCGGGTAGCCGAGCACCTTGCGGGCGACGGCCAGTTCGATCTCCGGGTGCCGCACGCCCACGATGGCCGGCAGCCGCGGCAAGTCCTTGGACCAGAAGGCGTCCCATTGGGCGTTCAGCCGGGGCAGCCGGTCGGCGTCCAGTTTGGCCTCGGCCTCGTTCGTCAGGCGCATCAGCTTGATAATCATCTCCGTCTCCGGGCGGGACGGCGGCTCGTCCAGCGCGATGCGCGGGCGGAGTTGGGCGATTTTCGCCCCGGCCAGTTCGTCCGCGACGCCGGGGGGGAGGAGGCGCTTGACCGTGAGGAGTTCCTCGTCGATCAGCGTCTTCGCGAACGTGTCCACCGCGACGGCGGGGAAAGTTTGCAGCGACAAATAGTTGATGCGGTTCCGCATCGTGTCGTCCAAGGTGAAGCCCGCTTGCGTCACCAACTCGGTCATCCGCTTCACTTGGGCGGCGTGGCGGCCGTAGATCAGGGCCGACTCTTGGTCGTAGAGGACTTTCACCTGCCGCAGCTCTTCCTCGTTGCGCGGCAACTCGGAGTACGGGTTGTCCGGCAGGCTCTCGAAGGCGACGACGGTGGCGAGCCGGGCGAGGGCCGTCAGCAGGTTCACCGGGGTGATGCCCTCCGGCGAGGCGATCACGAACAGCGGCAGGGCCTTGGCCCGCGTGTCGGCCCGCAATTGCGGCAACAGGTCCGTGAGCATGGGGTCAACGATGTGGCGGTCGATCACCACCAAGTCCACGTCGGCCGCTTGTTGGAGCCGCCGGATGAGTTGCCGGCCCGTCCGCACGACTTCGGCTTGGTAGCCGGCCTGTTGCAGGACGGTGGAAATACCCTCCCCGCGGACCGGGTCCGGGTCGGCGTAGAGGGCCTTTTGCTTGGCCCCGGCCGGCGGGTCGGCCGCCAGCGTCGCCATCAGCAGTTTCATGATCTCGTCCGTCCGGCCGTGGGTCGGCTCGCCGGGAATTTTCAGCAGGGCCTCGGCGGCGGCGAACTTCACGCGCGGGTCGGGGTAGTCGAGGGCCTTCACCAAGAGGGCGGCGCGGAACTTCGTCTTCTCGCCGTCGGTCTTCACGTCCTCGGACTTCGCGGCCCGCCGCTCGGCCCGGTCGCCGAGGGTGCGGATCACGGCGAGGGCGACGGCCGACTTCTTGTTCCGCAGCGAGTCTTCCAGCAGCCCGGTCAGCAACCCGTACGGGGCGGTGGACAGCACGGCGTTGAGGGCCGGGGCGGTCTTCGCCAACGGCTGTGTCCCGCCGGTGCGGTTGGCCTGCCCCTCGATGGCGATGCTCAGGAAGATCGCCTGGGCGGCCGCGTTGTCCGCTTGTAAGTCGAGCGCCCAGCGGGCGTAGCGCAGGCCGTAGTATTCCATCGCCGCCGGCTTCGGCAGGGACACTTCCTTGACCGTCTTGCCGTCCGGCATCCACACGTTGTAGGTCGGGTCGCCGGCCACGGTGCCGGTGGCGGTCCCGAGGCTCGGCTTGCCGTCCAAAAAGTCTTGGGCGATGGCGGTCAGTTGGCCGACTGCCGTGCGCAGTTCCGGCCGCGACGAGAGCGTGGGGTCTTTCAGCGCCCACACTGTAGCGGCCCGAAGGGCGGCGGTTTTTAGCGACTCGGGGCTGGCCGGGTTGCCCCACAAGTACAGCAGCGTCGGCACCGGGTCGGTGAGCGCGGAGCCGATCATTTCTCGGAAGTCCCCCCGCTTCTGGAGGGCGGAGATCAACTCGATCTGGTCCGGCGGGGTGGCGTTGCTCAGGTAGGCGACGAAGCCGGGGACGGTGTCGTCCCCCAGCAGCGGGATCGTCCGGTAGATGGCGGAGCGGGCGTCGTCTTCCGGCTGCCCGGACAGGATCGTCGCCAGCACGGGGACGACGGCCTTGCCCGCCCGCCGCAGCTCCTTGACGGCGTAGCCGATTTCCTCCGGCGTGCCGGTCAGGGCTTGGACGAAGCGCATGATGCGTGCGTCGCTCTTGAGTTCGGCGTTGACCGCCGTCGTCACCAACTCGATGAGCTTCTCGACGTTGGCCTTCGCCTCGGCGTTGGGCTTGTCGGTGGCGTACCACTTGGGGATGTTGCGCAACTTCAAGAACTGGGCGACGCCGGCCTCGGCGCCGGCCGGCGGGTTCTCGGCGAGGTCGAACAGGGCCTTGTCGTCGGGGTTGAGGGCGAGCAGCCCTTTAATGCGCTCGGCCGCCCGCTCGTAGCTGCCGGTGCGGATCTCGAAGCGGGCCGCCCGCCAGAACTCCGGGGCCGTCTTGGGCGCGAGGTAGAAGTCCGCGTCCGGCTGGGCGACGGCGGGCGCCGCGCCCGCCGCGAGCAGGAGCAGGGAGGAGAGGACTAAGCGGCACGACACGGTGGCTGCCTCCCCCGGCGACAGGATCGCCGGGATACGGTTGACGCGGGCGGTCTCAAAGTCCATTCAACACGACCGGCTCAACCTTTGCAATCCACTTCGGCGGCGACCAAGTCCGCGTAGGTCTCCCGGCGACGGATTAAGCGGGCTGTGCCGCCAGTGACGAGGACCTCGGCCGCCCGGCAGCGGGCGTTGTAGTTGGAACTCATCGCCATGCCGTAGGCCCCGGCGCTGAACGTGGCGAGCAGGTCGCCGCGCTTCATCACCGGCAGCGCCCGGTTCTTGGCCAAAAAGTCCCCGGATTCGCACACGGGGCCGACGACGCTTTGCGTCACCGTGTCCGGGATGTCGGCCTCGTAGTCCGCGGGCGGGGCCGGCAGCCCGGCGGCCGGCTGCACGGGCCAAATGCGGTGGAACGAGTCGTACAGCGTCGGCCGGATCAGGTCGTTCATCGCGGCGTCCTGGATGATGTACCGCGTGCCTCCGGTCTCCTTGGTGAACACGACCCGGCTGACGAGGATGCCGGCGTTCCCGACGATGAACCGGCCCGGCTCCAGCACCAGTTGGCACCCGGCCGCCTTGACGCCGGGGAGGATCACGTCCGCGAACGCCGAGGCGGGGAGCGCCTCGTGCTTGCGGTAATTAATGCCGAAGCCGCCCCCCATGTTGAGGTACGTGATCGGGTGGCCCTGCTTGCGGAACGCCTCAATAAGTTTCAGCCCCTTCTCGATCCCCTGCCGGTACGGCTCGGCCGAGAGGATGGGCGACCCGAGGTGCATGTGCAGCCCGACCAGTCGCAAGTTCGGGTGCCCGACCACGCCCTGGGCCACCTCGACGACGGTGTCGATGTCCAGCCCGAACTTGACCCCCTTCACCGAGGTGTCCGTCTTGGCGTGCGTCTTCGGCGGCAGGTCCGGGTTCACGCGCAGCGTGGCCCGCGCCACCTTGCCGACCGACTTGGCGACGGCCCCGAGGTTGTGCAACTCTTCTTCGCTCTCGACGTTGAAGAAGAGGATGTCGTTTTCGAGCGCGTACTTGATCTCCGGGTCCGTCTTGCCGACGCCGGCGAAGACGATCTTGTCCCCCGTCGCCCCGGCTTGCAGCGCCCGGTACAGCTCCCCGCCGGAGGTCACGTCGAAGCCGGACCCGTGCTCGGCCATCAGCTTGGCGATGTGGATGTTGCCGTTCGTCTTCACGCTGTAGCAGATGACCGGGCTGGCGGCCGCGAAGGCCGTCTGGATCGCCTTCAGGTGGTGCAGCAGCGTCGCCGAGCTGTACACGAACAGCGGCGTCCCGTACTTCTCCGCCAGCTCGCGGACGGGGATGTCCTCGCAGTACAGTTCGCGGTCGCGGTACTCGAAATGGTCCATGTGATCCTCAAGAGGGAGCCGAGAACGCCCACGGACGGCCGTCCGTGGGCTTTGCGTGTGTTTACGCCAGCCGCGCCTGCCACTCCGTCAACTGCTTCTCCACGGCCGCCGGGGCGGTGGAGCCGTAACTCTGGAACGCCTTGATGGCATTCGCCACGCCCAGCACGCCGCGGACGGCCTCGCCCTGCCCCGGACACGCGGCGTCGAACATGGCGGTCGGCAGGTCGGCCAGCCGGCATTTCTTCTGCTCGCACTCGCGGACCAATTGGCCGACGGCCTCGTGGGCCGTCCGCATGGGCACGCCGCGGAGGATGAACGCCTCCATCAAAGTGGTCGCGTCCAGGAAGCCTTGCTCCAAGCGGGCGGCGACGCTGGCGACCTTGATCTTCGCCTTGCGGACCAAGGCGGCGGCGACTTGCACGGTGGCCGTCACCGTGTCGGCGGCGTCGAACAGTGCCGGCTTGTCTTCCTGCAAGTCGCGGTTGTACGCCAGCGGCAGGCCCTTCACCATCACCAGCAGGTGGTGCAGGTGGCCGAAGACCCGGCCCGTTTTGCCGCGGGTCAGTTCCAGCACGTCCGGGTTCTTCTTGTGCGGCATGATGCTGGAGCCGGTGCAGAACTCGTCCGGCAGTTCGATGGCGTCGAACTCCGTCGTGGTCCACAGAATCCACTCCTCGGCCCAGTTGCTGAGGTGGACGGCGATCAGGGACAGGCCGAAGACGAACTCGGCGGCGAAGTCCCGGTCGCTCGACACGTCGAGGCTGTTGCGGGCCACGGCGTCGAAGCCGAGCTGCTTCGCCACGGAGTGCCGGTCGATCGGCAGGGACGACCCGGCGAGGGCGGCCGCCCCGAGCGGCAGGACGTTGACGCGCTTGCGGGCGTCGGCGAGGCGGTCGCGGTCGCGCTGGAACTTCTCCACGAACGCGAGCGCGTAGTGCGAAGCCAGCACCGGCTGCGCCCGCTGGAGGTGCGTGTACGCGGGGATGATCACGTCGCGGTGCCGAAGGCCGAAATCGAGGAACGCCCGTTGCAGTTCGGCGAGCAGGTGGTCCAAGCCGTCGATGGCGTCGCGGGTCCACAGTTTCAGGTCCGTCACTACTTGGTCGTTCCGGCTGCGGCCGGTGTGCAGCTTGCGGCCGAGGTCGCCGAGGCGGGCGATCAGCTCGCTCTCGATGTGCGTGTGGATGTCTTCGAGCGCCGTGCGGAACGGGATGCGGCCGGCCTCCAACTCGCCGCGGATCTCGTCGAGGGCGGCGACGATCTTGCCCGCCTCCGCGGAGGTCAGCAGGCCGACTTCGGCCAGCATGACGGCGTGGGCTTGGCTGGCCCGGATGTCGTGCGGGAACAGGCGCGCGTCGAAGCTGATGGACTCGGTGAACTGCTCGACGAGTTGATCGGTGGGCGCGGAAAAGCGGCCGCCCCAGGTCTTTTGGCTCATTGCACGACCGGCGAAAATGCGGCCGGCCGGGCCGCCGAACGATTCGGGCGGCCCGGCCCGCTGACGCGATTATGCTATGTGACGGGGCCGAATTTGTCCCACCCCACGTTCGACTCGAAGACGGGCAAAATCGCGCGCCCGGCCGCATTGTGAAGATTCGTCAATTTTTCTTCACGAATGACGATTCCGTGAGGCGAGTATCCCGTCCCAACCGATGCATGTGATACGACCGGAACATTTCCCTCTTCCTACAGAGCAAATGGGGTTTTGGATGATTCGCCAACTTCGCTCACTTACCGTGCTTGGCACGTTGGTTCTCGGGGCCGCGACCCCGTCGTTGATTCAGGCCGACGAGACCGGCCGGGACAAGGCCGTGACACGAGTCCGCGGCGCGGACGACGCGCCCGGCCTCCCCAAGGCGCCCATCGACGCCAAACTGCCGACCGTCAACGAAATTCTTGACGCCTTGCCCCCCGGCATTCCGGGCAAAGAGCCGGTGGCCGCCCCGCCGCCCGCGGCCGGGTTGCTGCCGTTTGAGGAACGCGCCTTGGCCGCGCCCGGCGGCGACCCGTACCTGAAGTTCAAGGCGGGCGACGAACACCTGTTGAACATGGAAACGGCCGACGGGCTGTTCAAGTTCTTCGTCGGCGGCCGGCTGCAGATCGACGGCGCGTGGCTGTCGGCCGGCGACCGTGTCCAAGCCGACACCAAGAAGGGCGGCCTCGGGGACTTGAAGGACGCCGTCAACTTCCGCCGGGCGCGCTTCGACTTCGGCGGGACGCTGTACAAGAACATCGACTTCTTAATGGAGTTCGACTTCATCAACACGTTCAACGCGGAGAAGGGGGACGGCACGATCCTGCCGGCGAACACCCCCGCCCCGACCGACATGTGGGTGACGTTCAAAGACGTGCCCCTCGTCGGCAACGTGCGGATCGGGAACCAGAAGCCGCCGATCAGCTTCGAGCACATGACCAGCAGCCGGTTCCTGAACTTCATGGAGCGGTCGCTGGCCTTCGACGCCTTCATTGAGAACCAGAACAACGGCTTCGAGCCGGGCGTGGCCGTGTTCGACCAATACTTCGACAAGCGGCTCTATGCGTCCGCCGGCGTCTTCAAGAACACGCGCAACGTTTTCGGGTGGAACACCGGGGACGGCGAGTACGACGTGACCGGCCGCGTCGCGTTCTTGCCGGTGTGGGAGAACAACGGCGAGCAACTCGTCCACGTCGGCGTCGGCGCCAGCCACCGCGACTTGGACGACGGCCAAGAGCGCCTGCGGGCGCGGCTGGAAGTGCGGAACGGCCCCGCCGTCCTGCACACCATCGTCAATGAGGTCCGCATGTTCGGCGACAGCCGGGACACGGTGGTCCCGGAATTCGTCGTCGTCAACGGCCGGTTCACGTTCCAGTCCGAGTACCACGCGGCGTGGGTGAACAACGCGTCGATCCCGACGGACAAGTCGGCCCCGGTCCGCAACGTCGGCACCCCGTTCTTCCAGGGCGGGTACGCCGAAGCGCTGTGCTTCCTGACGGACGACCACAAGACGTACGACCGCGGCCGGTTCGCCTTCACGCGCGTCACGCCCCGGAACAACTTCCGCGGCTTCAAGTGCAACGAGGCCGACGGGTGCGACACGGGCAACACGGGCTGCGGCGGGGGCGGGGCGTGGGAACTCGGCCTGCGCTACTCGTGGCTCGACTTGGACAACAACGGCGTCCGCGGCGGCATGAGCCAAGACGTGACGCTCGGTTTGAATTGGTACTTGAACCCGTACATGAAGTTGCAGTGGAACTACACGTACCTGTATCGCAACGCCCCGAACCCGGCGAACGACGGGGGCGTCCACGCCTTCGGGACGCGGATCGCCGTCGATTTTTGAGTTGCTGATTGTGGCGGAAAACGGCGCCGGACAGGAGACCACCCTCTGAGAGTTGGCAACGCACCGCGTCTCATGTCCCTGCCCGGCGCCGCGCCCCGCGGCGGCCCCGAAGGGGCCGGCGATTGGTTCGGCTGTCACCTGCCTGCGATCTTACCTCGCGGGCGGGGGTGAGCAACGGCGGGTTTGGTTACATTTCCGTCAGGGATTCCGGCCGTTTTCCCCGCCGGGCGAATCATTCGGCCGCCGGCTCACGGGCCGGCAAGTGGACCCAAATCGTGGTCCCCGCGCCCGGCGTGCTGTCGATGCGGATGTTGCCGCCGTGCGCGTCGATGATCGCTTGGCAGATGCTGAGGCCCAGCCCGCTGCCGCCGACCCGCGGCCGGGCGCGGCCCTTGTCGGCCCGGAAGAAGCGCTCGAACACGCGCGGGAGGTCGCCGGCCGCGATGCCGTCGCCCGTGTCCGCCACTTCCAAGATGGCCTCGCCCGCGTGTCGCCAGACGCGCACGCGAATCGCTCTGCCGCCCGGGGTGAATTTGACGGCGTTGTCGAGCAGGTTGAGGACCACTTGCCGCAAGTGGTCCCCGTCCCCGCGGACTTCCGCGGCCGCCACGTCCCGCGTGAGTGTGATGCCGCGGGCCTCGGCCACCCCCTCGAACATTTCCGCGCATCGGGCGACGAGGCGGCCGAGGTCCACCGGCTCGTCCTTGCGCTCCAGTCGGTTCGCGTCGCTCTCCGCGAGCAGCAGCAGTTGGTGGACCAGCGTACTCAGCCGGGAAGACTCGTCCACGACGACGCCGAGGAACTCCTTGTAATCCTCGGCGGTGCGGTCGCGGTCCAGCGCGAGTTCGGCGGAACTGCGGATGGCGGCCAGCGGGGAGCGGAGTTCGTGGGCCGCGTTCGCCACCAGGTCGCGGTGCCGGGCGAGGTGGTCGCCGATGCTGTCCAGGAAGCCGTTGATCTTTTCCGCGAGTTGGTCCAACTCGTCCCCGGTCCCGCGCACGGCCAGCCGCTCGTCGAGGCGACTGGGCCGGAGACGGGCCGTGGTCGAAATGATCGCGGCCAGCGGGGCGGTCGCCCGGCGGGCCAATAAATACCCGCCGACGGGGGCGACGAGCAGCAGCAGCAGGCCGGCCACCATCGCCAATTGCGTGACGCGGGCGACATCCTCCCGGACTTCGTCCAACGTAGCTCCGACGCGGATCGCCACGTCGCCCACGCCCGGCACGGCGGCCGGCTCCTGGCAAATCCGGTAATCGCCGAACGTCTCCGTGACCGAATCCCCCGCCCCCGGAGCCGGCCGTCCCCCACCCGCGACACGGTTCGTGCCGACGATCACCGCCCCCCGGCCGTCCACGATTTCGCAGAACCACTTCCGCGGCGCGTGGCTGACCGCCTTCTGCCCCAGCGCCTCGCGGACCCGCGGCCAGTCCGGCGGCTCCGACCGCGCGACGATCAGACGGACTTCGGCGATGTCTTCCCGGAGGAGTTGATCCTCTTCCCGGACGAGGGTGTAGTGCAGGCCCTGGCGCAGGCCGACGAGCATCGTGGCGGCGAGGAGCAGGATGACGAGCGTGTTCCAGACGGACAGCCGGGCGCGGAGCGTGAAGAAGAAGCGGAAAGGGTGCGGCTTAACTGTCGCGGAGGACATAGCCCCGCCCTCGCACGGTGGAGATGGGCGCCCCGGCCCCGGCCCGCTCGATCTTGCCGCGGAGGCGGTTGATGTGAACTTCGATCACGTTGGTCTCGCCTTCCCAGTCCGCGTCCCACAGGTGTTCGCACACCATCTTGCGCGTGACCACGCGGCCGGCGTGCCGCATCAGGAATTCGAGCAGGCTGAACTCGGTCGGGGTCAGGTCGATCTCCGTCGTGCCGTGGGCGACGCGGCGCGTCGTCAGGTCCAGCTTCAGCCCGGCCGCCTCGGCGGTGGGGGACGGCCGCTCGCCGGCCCGGCGGCAGATGGCCTCGATCCGGGCCACGAGTTCCGGGAAGGCGAACGGCTTCACCAAGTAGTCGTCCCCGCCGGCTTGCAAACCCGCCACCCGCTCATCGACGGTCCCCAGAGCGGTGAGCAAAAGGACGGGCGTACGGTCCTTGCGGGCGCGGAGGGCTTTCACGACGGCCAAGCCGTTCACGCCCGGCAGCATGATGTCCAAGATGACGGCGTCGAACGGCGTCGCGGCCGCCGTGTCGAGGGCGAGTTGGCCGTCGGCCACGAGGACGCACTCGTGGCCGGCTTCGGCCAGGCCCCGCTCCAGCGTCCGGCCGATCACGGGGTCGTCTTCGACAATCAGCAGGTGCATGTTACTTCAGGCCCAAGTCCTTGAGTTGCCGGGCGTCCACGCCGGCCGGGGCGCCGGTCATCAGGTCGCGGCCCTTGGCGTTCTTTGGGAACGCGATCACGTCCCGGATATTGGCGGTCTTGCCCAACATCATCGCCCAGCGGTCGATGCCCAAGGCGATCCCCCCGTGCGGCGGCGCGCCGAACTTCAGCGCGTCGAGGAGGAAGCCGAACCGGCTCTTCGCCGTCGCCTCGTCCATCCCTAATACGCTGAAGACCTTGCTCTGGACTTCCGGG
>JAYUGD010000834.1:0-1269 GCA_043767785.1 Zavarzinella sp.
CCACGTACAAGTGACCCCCCGAGACGAACGCGGCGATGTCGCCGGCCATCATTTCCCGAGTCTCCAGCCGTTCCATGTTCAGTTTGAAGTTGCGATTGCTCACGAGTCGTCTCCCGAAATGCCGCCACTGGTTCTCGGCGGGAGCGACTGTCGCCCCGCCTACTCAAGCGAAGCGGATTTCGCGGGGCAGCCCCCAAAAACTCCCCTTGCCCCCCAGACGGCCGGGAGTTATACACGGCGGTTTCTTCGGGAAGATCACGCATGGGCGCGGGTTGGCTGATTCCGGTGGCGCTGACGGCCATGGCATGGCCGGGGGCGCCGACGGACTGGCCCGCGTTTCCGGCGCTGCCGGCGGTTGAGCCGGAGACGGAGTTCCTCAAGCTCTTTCAGCCGCCCGAGCCGTTGGCCCCCCAAGACAAACTACTGCCGCCCACGTCGGCCGCGCTGGCGTGGATGACGGACCCCGGCCTGTTCGCCCCGGCCGAGGAGAAGCCGCACTTCGCGGTCGGCGAATTCGGGGACGTGATGGACCGTCAGGGCACGGGCCTCTTTAGCACGGCCGGCAAGAAGGGGCTGTACCAGGACCCCGACCACTGGCGCTTCCGCGGCGACCTGTCCGACAGCCTGTACCGCCGGACCCTGAAAGTAGACTTGCCCAACCCCGGCGAAGTCGCGCGGGCGTTCGCCGGCCGGGACTGGACCACGGAAGACCGCTTTCAAATCCCCGTGCCCATCGCCCTGCCGGTCGCCGAGCGCCTGTTCGTTTACGGGCAAGTGTCCGGCAGCGGCGACGCGCTGAACAACCGCACGACCACCCTCAGCGGCAAGACCGGCGTCGGCGTGAAGTGGTCCCCCCTCGGCGCCACGGAAGTGCAGTTGCGCTACGGCACCCTGCTGAACTACGCGGACCTGTACGGGGCCACGCGCTTCCAGGAGCGGCCGCAGCCGGCGTTTGAAGTGTTGGCGAAGCTGCCGCTGCTCGGGGCGTGGCAACTGGAGTACACCGGGTCGGCCCAGCCGGCGATGCAGACCGCCGCCCGCGACCAGTTGAAGCAGGAACTGCGGCTGGCCGTCCCCCTCGGCGCCGACAACGAGTTCGAGGTCGGCGCCCGCTACCGCTGGGAAGTCCTGCCCGGCCCCGCCGCCACCGCCACCCCGTGGCTCGACCGGGCGCAACTCTTCATGGGGCTGAAATTCCGGCGGTAGTTGGGGAAGAAAGGCATTCACCACAAAGTCACGAAGGTCACACAAAGAAACACAAAGGAGCCG
>JAYUGD010000835.1:0-3908 GCA_043767785.1 Zavarzinella sp.
CATGCCGAAGACGCAGCCGACCACAACCTTCCGCTCCTCTACTGGTACGCTCTCGAAGCTATCATTGACAATGACCCAGTCGCGGCACTCGACGTAGCACTCAACGGGAAGATACCCCTCCTTGTGAACTTCGCCGCCCGCCGGATCGCTACCACTTCGAACAATGCGGCGAACTTCACGCTCACCAAGGTCATCACCGATTTCGCCGAGCGGAACGACCCTCGGTTGCCGGGCTTGATGGACGGCATCACCGAAGGCTTCAAGGGCCGCCGCGACCTCGGCGTGCCAGAGACGTGGGCCGCCGCCCATGCCGCCGTGGACAAGCTGAACAACGCCAAACTGTCCGCGGCGGCCGCGAACATCGCCATCGTCTTCGGCGACTCGGTGCAGTTGGGTAAGGTGCGGGCAACGCTGACGGCTGCCAAACTTCCGACAGACGTGAAACTTCAGAACCTGGCCACGCTGCTCAATGCCCAGGATAAGGACTTGGCGCCGGTACTGCTGAAAATGCTGGACGACGCTCCCCTGCGTGGGGCCGCCCTCCGCGGGCTAGCCGCCTACGACGAGCCGACGGCCCCGGCCGCGATACTCGCCAAATGGAAGACGCTCACCACGGACGAACGCCGGGACGCCCAGAACACGTTGGCCGCCCGGCCGGCGTCCGCGAAGGCGTTGTTCGAGGCCATCGAAGACAAGACGGTGAACCCCGCGGACATTTCCGCGGAGGTGATCCGCGCCATGCGAAACTTGCCGGACAAGACGCTGGCGGATGACATCACCCGCCTGTGGGGAGCCGTCCGCGATACGCCCGCCGCGCGGCAGGAGGCGATCCGCGAAATGAAGGCCGCTCTCCTGAAGCCTGGGCAGCCGAAGGCTGACTTGATGCTTGGCCGGGCGTTGTACGCCAAGACGTGCCAAAATTGCCACACGCTCTACGGCGTCGGCGGCAAGGTCGGCCCGGACATCACCGGGTCCAACCGGGCGAACTTGGATTACTTGCTGGAAAACGTCCTCGACCCCAGTGCGGTCATCCCCAAGGACTACATGCCCACGGTCTTCCAACTGAGCAACGGCCGGACGATCACCGGCATCGTGAAGGGGGAGAACGTCAACGCCGTCACCGTTCAGACGGCCAACGAGGCGCTGACGGTCAACGTCGCGGACATCGAGACCCGCAAACTGACGACGGTTTCCATGATGCCGGAGGACCAACTCAAGCCGTTCAAGCCGCACGAAGTGCGGGCGTTGTTCGCCTACCTGCAAAACCCGACGCAGACGCCGATGCTGGCCACGGTCGAGAACGCCAAGGACTTCTTCAACGGCAAGAGCCTCGCGGGCTGGAGCGGTCATCCCGACTTGTGGTCCGTGGACAACGGGGAGATCGTCGGCAAAACGGCCGGTCTGAAGCGGAACGAGTTCCTCAAGTCTGACCTCGCGGCCGAGAACTTCCGGCTGACCCTCCAAGTGAAACTGACGCCGAACAAAGAGAACAGCGGCGTGCAGTTCCGCAGCGAGGGCCTGCCGGACGGCGAGATGCGCGGCTACCAAGCCGACGTCGGGGCCGGCTGGTGGGGCAAGCTGTACGAAGAGAATGGCCGCGCGATCTTATGGGACAAGTCCGGCGAAGCCCACGTGAAGCCGAACGAGTGGAACACCTACGAAATCGTGGCCGTCGGCTCGACCATCAAGACCTACATCAACGGCAACCTGTGCGTGGACCTGACCGACGAACCGGGGGCAAGGCGCGGCATTTTCGCGTTCCAACTCCACGCCGGCGGGGCGATGGAGGTCCGCTACAAGGATTTGAAACTGGAACTGGCGGAACCGAAGAAATGAGTTCACCAACACCCGACCGTTCCCTATGGATTGCCGTCGTCCGAGGGGCGATTGCGGGGATCATTTTTCTGCTGGCGCAATCCCCGGCATATGCCCACCGTCTGCTGGTCACGCACAAAGTCGTCGAGAAGGAACTTCACGTCGATGTGTTCTTCGAGGACGACAGTCCCGGCGACGGGGCGAAGGTGCAACTCCGACAAGGGGACACTGTTCTCACCGAAGGCGCGGCCGATGAAACGGGCCGCTGGAGAACGCCGCTGCCTGCGGCGGGAGGGTACGAAATCCGGGCCGAACACACGGGGCATGTGGCGAAAGAGCCTTTCCTAATTTCGGGCGCCCCAGAAGCATTCGCAGCGTCGCCGGCAAGGGAGCGCACCGATTTGGTCGGCGTCCAGTGGACTCGGCTCGGCATCGGGGCGGGAGTGATTGGTGTGGTGTTGATGGGAGTGTTGGCGGTGCGAGGCCGACGGTAATTGCTGGACATGATGGAAGGACATCGCGACCACTTTTCTCGCATCACAAATGGGCGGACAATCAAATTTAGAATAGCCAAATCCCGATTTGGGCATTTTCTACTGGAACTTGTGTGGCCAGTTCGTTACGATGGTGAAGATTTCATTTCTATTTCACGTCTGTCGTACCAAGTTTGGAGGTGGCGAATGCGTCCTCATTTTGCGCCGCGAATCCGCGGCCGCGAGGGTTTCACCCTCATTGAGCTTTTGGTGGTGATCGCGATCATCGCCATCCTAATCGGCCTGTTGCTGCCGGCCGTCCAGAAGATCCGGGAGGCCGCCAACCGGATGAAGTGCAGCAACAACCTGAAGCAACTCGGCTTGGCGTGCCACAACCACAACGACACCATCGGCACGCTGCCGCACGGCGGGGAAGGGTGGACCTTCGCCCCCGACTACGTCGTCGCCGGGACGCCGCTCGCCGGCAACGGCCAACGGGCCGGGTGGGGCTTCCAAATTCTGCCGTACATCGAGCAGGACAACGTGTTCAAGGGAGGCGGGGCCACGACCGTCGCCCAGTGCCAGATCAACGCCATCTCGGCGAAGATTCCGGGGCTGTTCTGCCCGACCCGCCGCGGGCCGCAAGCCTTCACGCAAGGCAGTTGGTACGGGCCGAGCGGCACCTATGCCCACGCCCAGACCGACTACGCTGGCAGCCAAGGCAACGGCAATGACGGCATGATCGTGTACAACGGGGGCGGCTCGAACGCCGCCATTCCGCTGTCCGCCGTGACCGACGGCCTCTCGAACACCATCCTGCTCGGCGAAAAAATGCTCGACCGGCGCTACTTGGGCGGCTTCCAAGGGGACGACAACGAAGGGTACACCTCCGGGTGGGACCACGACGTGATCCGCAAGACCGACCGCCTGCCGCTGACGGACACGGTGACGATCGGGTGGGGCGAAGAGCGGTTCGGTGCCGCCCACACGTCCGGGTTCAACGCCCTATTGGGAGACGGCTCCGTCCGGCACGTCCGCTACACCGTCACCCAAGCCGTGTTCAGCGCGCTCGGCACCCGCAACGGCGGCGAAGCCACGGTCAACGGCTTGTAAAGTACTCGCCGGCCGGCGACCAGCGGGCCGCCGGCCGTTTTTTACATTCTCTCTGGCAAGGCATTTCCCATGCAGGTCCGATTCCGGCCGCGCGCGGTCGTCTTCGCGTTAATGCCGTTGTGGCTCAGTCTTCTCGGGTGCGAAGAGAAAAAAGCCGCGGAACCAACGGTTTCGCTTAAAGGCAAGATTGTGGACAACGGCAAGCCGTGGGCGTTCGACGAGGCCAAGGTCAAATACCCCAAAGGCGTGTCGGCCCCGCCAGGCGTCCGCGGCGCGGGGGGCGGATCGATTCAACTGGCGTTCATCTCGATGGAAGGGAAAGACGTTTCTTACGCGCAATTAGACACGGAAGCCGGCACCTTCCAGCTATTGGCCATCAAACCGGGCAAGTACAAGATCGCCCTGTACAGCACCTCGCCGGGGGCGGGGGGGAGCGACCCGTTCGGCAACAAGTTCACCCAAGACAAGACGCAGATCGTCCGCGACATCGTCGGCGGCGAAGAACTG
>JAYUGD010000836.1:0-1266 GCA_043767785.1 Zavarzinella sp.
CGGAGAGGGGGCCGGGGGGTGAGGTTGCCTTTCGAGGCGCACCGATTCCTTACAATGTCCCCTCACCTGACGCCCCGCCAAAGGATTCTCTCCATGACCCGCTGTTGGTTGCCCCTGTTCTTCCTCCTCACCGTCCCCGCCTTCGGCCAAGACGCCCCGAAGAACGTCGCGGCCGTGTTGCAGCCGTTCGTCGATCAGCACAAGTTGGCCGGGGCCGTCGTCTTGGTCGCCGACAAGGAAAAAGTGCTGGACGTGGAGACGGTCGGCTTCGCCGACATCGCCGGCAAAAAGCCGATGGCCAAGGACTCCGTGTTCTGGATCGCCTCCATGAGCAAGCCGATCACGGCCGTGGGGTTGATGATCCTCGTGGACGAGGGGAAGGTGAAGTTGGACGACCCGGTGTCGAAGCACCTGCCGGAGTTCGCCGACGTGTGGGTGGCCGTCGAGAAGGACAAGGACCACATCCTTCTGAAGCGGCCGAAGAACGTGATGACCGTCCGGCACCTGATGACGCACACCAGCGGGCTGCCGTTCGTCTCCGCGCTGGAGCAGCCGACGCTTGACATGGTGACGCTGAAGGACGCCGTGCGCAGTTACGCGATGACGCCGTTGCACGCCGAGCCGGGGACGAAGTTGCAGTACTCGAACGCCGGGATCAACACGGCCGGCCGGATCATCGAAGTCGTCAGCGGGATGCTGTATGAGGAGTTCATGGACAAGCGGGTGTTCGGCCCGCTCGGCATGGCCGACACGACCTTTTTCCCCGATGACGACATGGTGAAGCGACTGGCGACGAGCTACAAGCCGACCGCCAAGAAGGACGACTTGGAAGAAACGCCCATTTGGGCGCTGACCTACCCCCTGACCAACAAGAAGCGGAAGCCGATGCCGGCCGGCGGCCTGTTCTCGACGGCCGCCGACGTGGCGGTGTTCTGCCAGATGATGCTGAACAACGGCGAGTGGAAGGGGAAGAAAATCCTGACGCCGGAGAGCGTGAAGGAGATGACCAAGCGCCAGACGCCCGACGCGGTCAAGGAGAACTGGGGCATCGGCTTCACGGTCGGCCCGAACACCTACGGCCACGGCGGAGCCTTCGCCACACAAATGAACGTGGACACCAACCGCGGCTTGGTGACGGTGTTCATGGTCCAGCACAACGGCTTCCCCGCCGACGGCGCCAAGACCCACGACCTATTCAAGCAAGCCGCGGTAGTTCTCTACGGGAAGAAGTAAGAACTTTTAGCCGCCAAGACGCCAAGGGCGCCA
>JAYUGD010000837.1:0-1265 GCA_043767785.1 Zavarzinella sp.
GCCGCACGTCGGCGACTGCGTCGATGACTTGGCCATCGTCCGCTCGATGTGGACGACGGACAACGACCACGGGGCGCAACTGCAATTCCACACCGGCCGGCACGCATTGGAAGGGGCGTTCCCGACCATCGGGTCGTGGGCCACTTACGGCCTCGGCACGCTGAACGAGAATTTGCCGAAGTTCGTGGTGCTGGGCACGCCGTTGGCCGACTGCTGCGGCGGGACGAACGGGCACGGCGCCCACTACCTCGGGCCGGAACACGCCGGCGTCCGCATCACCATCGACCCGAAGAACCCCCTGCCGTTCGGCGCGCCGAGCGGGGACAAGTTCCGCGAAGAGCAGAAGGCCGAGTTCGACTTGCTCGGCAAGCTTAACCGCCTCTCCGGCATCGAGTACCCGGACGACGCCGGCCTCAAGGCCCGCATCAAGAGCTACGAGTTGGCGTACCGCATGCAGACGGCGGTGCCGGACTTGGTGAACTTCTCCAAGGAGACGGCCGACACGCAGAAACTGTACGGCATCGACAACGCCGTCACCAAGACCTTCGGCGAGCAGTGCCTCGCGGCCCGGCGGATGGTCGAGTCCGGCGTGCGGTTCATCCAGGTGTTCCACGGGTCCAACGGCGGGGCCGGCGCGTGGGACGCCCACGGCGGCCTGAAGGCCAACCACACGCAATTGTGCGGCCAAGTGGACAAGCCCATCGCGGGCCTCATCAAAGACCTGAAGCAGCGCGGCCTGTTGCAAGACACGCTCGTCGTGTGGGCCAGCGAGTTCGGCCGGACACCCGGCGCCCAAGGGGGCGATGGCCGGGACCACCACCCGTACGGCTTCAACGTCTGGCTGGCCGGCGGCGGAATCAAGGGCGGGGTCGTCCACGGGGCGACGGACGAACTCGGCTTCCACGCCGTCGAGAACCGCCACTACGTGACGGACATCCACGCCACCGTCCTGCACCAACTTGGCCTCGATTCCCGTAAACTGGAAATCCCCGGCCGCAAGCGGCTGGACATCGACCACGGCACGGTCATCAAGGAAATCCTGGCGTGAAGTCTCCACGGCTCTTGGTCCTGCTCCTCGCCCTGCCCCTCGGCTGTCAGTCGTCCCCGTCGAACGCCCCGGCGATGCTGGAACCGCCGGTGGACAACGTGTTGAAATTGATGGACGAGCGCCTTGCCCTGATGCATGACGTGGCGGTCCACAAAACGACGCTGAACCTGCCGACGGCGGACGCCACGCGGGAAGAGGCGATTTTGCAGGCGGTAGA
>JAYUGD010000838.1:0-10662 GCA_043767785.1 Zavarzinella sp.
AGGTCACCTTGCCGCTTGGCCGGTAGCGGGCCGGCTCGTCCTTCTCGCCGAACTTCGGCTTGGTCAGGCTCGGGGAGGTGTTGGCCGGGGAGATCATCAGGACGCCGGCCTTGTTCAGGATCGGCATGGAGATCTTGGCGGCCCCGGAGTTGTAGGTGCCGATGTAGGCCATTACGTCCGCGTCGTCGCGGGCCTGGTTGGCGTTGGACGTTTCCTTCTGGGCGTCCCACTGGCCGGCGGCGGCGGTGGCGTCGTCCAAGTCTTCGTAAACGATCTTGAAGTCGCCGACCTTGGCGCCCTCTTCCTCGATGGCCAGCTTGATGCCGTTGACGATCGTGTCCGTCTGCCCCTTGGCGCTGCCGGTCCGCGGCAGACTGGAGACGATCTTGATCGTCCCGCTCGTCGGCCCCTCGAACTTCTTGTCTTCCGCCCGGCCGCCTTGGGCCAGCAGGGTCAGCCCGGCGACCGCAAGGGCGGCCCGCATCAGTCGGTTCATAGCGCAATGTCTCCGAGACTGGGTCCGCGTGTAGCGATGCTAGATGATCGTAGGGGCCGGGTCAAAGCAATTCTCTCACGGGGAGTCGATCACCAGCGTGACCGGACCGTCGTTCGTCAACTCCACCTGCATGTCGGCCCCGAAAACGCCGGTGGCCACCGGGACGCCGTGGCTCTTCAAGGCGGTAACAACCGCTTCATACAACGGGATTGCCGTTTCTGGCCGGGCCGCCGCAATGAAACTCGGCCGGCGGCCCTTGGAACAGTCGCCGTAGAGGGTGAACTGGCTGACGACCAGAACGGCCCCGCCGATGTCGCCGACCGCCAAGTTCATCTTACCCGCGTTGTCCTCGAAAATCCGCAGGCCGGCCAGCTTGTCCGCGAGCCACCGGGCTTGTTCCGGCGAGTCACTCGTATGGACGCCGAGCAACACCAGCAGCCCGCGGCCGATCTCCCCGACGACGGCACCGGCGACCGTCACCTTGGCCGACCGGATTCGCTGGACGACGGCCCGCATGGGTTCGGTTGGCCTTTTCGCGGGACTCGGGTACAGTGTAGAAAATTGTACGCGCGACACCCCCCGGCGACGCGGAAAGGCCGACCTATGAAGGGCGAATTCACCAAGCACCAGCAAGGCATCATCAAGCGGTATTACGACAACGCAGACCAAATTCAGACGCAACGCCTCGCCGAACTGGTGACGGACATTTACTTGGCCGAGGGGAAGAAACTGGAAAAGCTCTGGGCCGCGGCCGGCGAGAGCATGAAGAAGCTCGAAGTCCCGCCAACGCAGATCGACAACCTGCTGGCGAAGCGCGACCCGACGTTGTTGGCTGCGTTGGTGAAGCAGTTGATGGGGAAGTGAGGTAAGAAAAGACATTTTTAGCCACGGATCGAACACGGAAAATCACGGATCAGACCAAAACAGAAGACGGAGATAAAACCGGATGCGACACGGAATCCATCTTCCAATTGGCATGGAGTCCGTGTCTCATCCGTTCTTCATCCGTCTACTGTTTTCAGAATGGTATTGGTTTTAATCCGTGTTTGTCCGTGTTCGATCCGTGGCTAAAAAGGTCTTTACTCGTCCGCTCAATACGCATTTCGGTGGATGAACCCCTGCCACACGGTCAGCCAGATGATGCGCAGGTCGAACAGCGGGTTCCAGTGGACGATGTAGTACAGGTCGAACTGCACCCGCTTTCGCAGCGACGTGTTCCCCCGCCAGCCATTCACTTGCGCCCAGCCGGTGATGCCGCACTTCACGGCGTGGCGGGCCATGTAGTTCGGGATCGTCTTCTGGAACTGCTCGATGAACACCGGCCGCTCCGGGCGCGGGCCGACCACGGACATGTGGCCGAACAGTACGTTGAAGAACTGCGGCAACTCGTCCAGGCTCGTCTTCCTGAGAAACCCGCCGATGGCCGTCCGGCGGTCGTCATTCTTGGCGGTCATCACCGGGCCGGACGCCGCCTCCGCGTCCGCCCGCAGTGACCGGAACTTGAGCATGGGGAACTTCTTCCCGTTCAGCCCGCACCGCTCTTGCTTGTAGAAGACCGGCCCGCGGCTCGTCAACTTCACGGCCAGGGCGATCACCAGCATCACTGGCGAGAGCAGAAGGATGGCGAAGAGCGAGAAGGCGATGTCCATCAACCGCTTCACCACCACGTTGACGCCGAAGTGGGGGCTTTCCCGCAGGCCGACGATGGGCATCCCTTCCAAGTACGTCGTCGTCAGCGTCCACCCGGCGAGGTTCGGCACGTCCGCGATCAGCCGCACTTCGACCAACTGCTGCGAGAGCGACGTGAACACCTGCCGGGTCTCGTGGAAGCGGTTCAACGGCAAGGCGATAAAGACGTGTTCCACCCGGTACTTCTGGATGAGGGCCGGCAAGTCGGCGACGGTGCCCAGAATGTCCAAGTCGCTGGTCCACCGCGTCGGGTTGTCCTCGACGAAGCCGACGTTGCGGATGCCCATCCAGTTGGCGCTGCGCAGGGCGTTGGCCGTCTTGCGCGCCACCCGGCCCGTCCCCACGATGACCGAAAACGTCGGGTTGTACCCGCGCCGCCGCAGTAAGTGAATCAGCCCCCACATGAGCCGTCGGCACGTGAGGACGGTGACGAACGCGATGCCGGCGAACAGGGTCATGGCCCCGCGGGAGACGTACGGGTCTTGCAGGTAAAAATCGACGCCCGTGATGAGCAGGACCAACAGCGGGATGCCCTTGAGGACGGCCCACATTTCTTCCCGCAGCCGCCGCAGCCGACTGATCTCATAGTTCTTGGCAAGCCAGAAGGCGAGGACGGCCAACGCCCCGACCATCGGCAAGTCTTTGTAGACCCAATCGACCGGCGGCTGTTCCTTGGTGACGGGGAACCACCCGGAGAACCGGGCCTGGTACGCCGTCAGCCACGCGACGGCCACGGCCAGCAAATCGCAGGAGGCCAACACGACCGCCAGACTTTGACTTCGCCGCTTAATCATGACTCGCCGAACCGGGACAGGGGAACAGGAATCGTACCCGCCAAGCCGGAATCGGCCAACGGGGCGGCTCCCCCGCCGTGTTGACGCGTCGAACGTGGCCGCGTAGGATGCCCGCGATTGCTCCCCCGGCGTCCTCGCGCCGCTGATGCTAAACAGAACTCACAAGACTCCACGCCGCCCCGCTACCGCACACGCAACGATCATCACGATGGGCGAGTGACATGGCCCGCCCGCAGACGGTCGCCGGGCCCCGCTGACGCACTACCTTGCCCGCAAGCGGCTGAGTCCGGGGGGCCGAGCGCACGCGGCGAAGACGCTGGCCAAACTCCAACGACAGAAGGCGTGAGAGCCAAGGCAATTCAACATCGCTCCCGCGTCTGCGGGTTCGTATTCTGGTCCAGAATCAATTCGCGGTTGTTCCGCCTTCCAACGAGTGCGACATGGGATTTTGGCGACGACTGTTTGGCGGCTCGCGGCGGAGAGCCGAATGGGACGACGCAAGCCAAGGCGTCCGCGTCACACTCGACGGCGTGGACATCGGCGAGTTTTCGTTGCCGGTATCCGAACAGTACGGTCAGCCAGACCCGGCGGCCCGGCACATCGTCGGTGGCGTCCGGAAAATGGACTTCACCGCCGGCTTCGCGCTCTTGTGGATTCAAATCGGCGGCGATTCGGCGCCGGAGACAATGCTCTGGCAGCCGCAGACGCCGGCCGAGGAGGCCGACGCCCTGCGATTCTACAACGCCGCCCGCGGCGTTGGCCCCGACGCGCCGGCGGCCCGCCGTATCAAGCCGGCAAAACCAGTCCGGCGGTCGCGGGCGGAACTCGAACGCGTTGCCGCCATCCTGGCCACCCCTGACGACAAAGCCCGGTACTACGCGTATGCCGACTGGCTGGAGGCCGCCGGCGACACCTACGGGACGTTCCTCCGGCTAACGCTGGCGCTGGAGGAACCGGGGGCGAACGGCCGCCCCGACGCGGACGCCCTTTGGAATTCGCGGGCCGCGGTGGTGAAAAAACACAGCGAGTCTTGGATCAAGCCGCTGACCGACCTCGGGTTTCAGCCGGAAATCATGGGGTACCGGCACGTGGACGTGTGGATGACGGAGCACGGCACCATCCAAGACTTCACACTCGACCGGCCGGGCGTGCTGCCGGACTTGGCCGAGCGCTTTTTCGCGGCGGCGCCTTTGGTGCGGACGCTGACGCTGACCGACGAGGACATCGACCCCGGCCGGGTGGCGAACCTGCCGCAAATGGCCCAGATCGAAGGGCTGTTTTGTGGGGCGGCGACGGCGTCACAATTCGCCGCGATGTGCCGGTCGCCGCACCTGCGAAAGTTACGGCGTTTGAGGGTGTCCCTGAGCCAGAACGAAGCGCCGACAGGGGAGGCCGCGGGCCTGGCATTGGCGGCGGCCTCGTGGCTGGCTGGACTGGAACACCTTACGTTCACGCACAGCCGGATGGGAGCCGCCGGCACGGCCCGCCTCGCGGCGGTCGCGGCGGGCGGCCGACTGCGGACACTCGACTTGTCGAACGCGGACGACACCGGACCCGGCCTCGCCGCGCTCGCCGCGTCGCCGCTGCTGGCCAACTTGGAGGAACTCATGTGGGCCGGCAATGCCGCCGACGCGGACGCCCTGCGGGTCTTGGGGGCCGCGACGTTCCGGGACACCCTCCGTGTGTTAAAATTGGACCAGTGCCTGTCCGAGGACGGCGCGACCGCCGGCACGGCCGCCCTGGCGGCCGGCCGGTTTACGCGGCTTGAGCAGTTCGAACTCTCGCTTGTCCCGCTGGGCGGCGAGGCGTTCGGCCCGTTGCTGACGGCCCCGTGGTTCGCCGGGCTGCGGGCGTTGACCATGTCATACGCCAATTTAGCCGACGTGGACTTGGCGGCGCTGGCCGGGGTGGATTTCCGTAAACTTGAGTCGCTGAATTTGGGCTCAAACCTGTTTGGCGACGCCGGCGTGGCGGCCCTGTGCGACGGCCCGGCGTGGCCCGCCTTGACAACCTTGATCCTGTACGGTCGGACCGGAGATTTGGCCGATGTCCCATTGCCCGGCCCCGCCGCGGCGGCCGCGCTGGCCGCCTCCGGGCGGTTTCCCAAACTCACCAAACTCGACTTGCGCGACGTTCCCATCGGCCAAGAAGGAGCGGAGGCGCTGGCCCGGTCGAAACGGATGACTGGGTTGACAAGTCTCTGCGTCACGGCGGCGGCCGTCGGCCCGGCCGGCATGTCCGCCTTGGAAAAGCGGTTCGGCGAGGCTGTGGAACCGTACTGATATGGCGGGGCGGCCGCCTCACGCCCAACCCCAGCGGCGGGGGAACGCCGCGGCAAGGCGCGTCATTTTTCGCCACTTGGGCACGCGGACGCGGTCGGCGAACACGTTGCCGTCGCGGCGGGCGATTTCTTCCAGCAAGTCTTCGTAGGTGCCGATGAGGGCCGAGAACACGGCCCGGCCGGCGGGGGTGAGCAGCGGGCCGAGGCGGCGGCCTTCCATGAAATAGCCGCGCGCCCGGTCTACTTGGAACCGGAAGAACGCCCGGAACTTTTCGTTGCCGGCCGCCCATTCGTCCGGCGGACAGCCCCACACGGTCCACTCGGCCGCCGGCAGGAAGACGCGGCCGTTGGCCCGGTCTTCCCCAAGGTCGCGCAGGATGTTGGTGAGTTGGCAGGCGACGCCGGCCGCTTCGGCAAACTTCAGCGCGGCCGGGTCGCGGAAGCCCCAGATGTGGATGCACGCCAGCCCCACGGCCGAGGCGACGCGGTAGCAGTAGGCGTATAACTCGTCGAAGGTGTGCAGGCGCACCGCCCGCAGGTCGGACTCGACGCCGTCGATCACCAGTTCCAAATACCGAATCGGGAGGCCCCACTGGCGGATGGTGTCCGCGAGGGCGGGATGCGCCGGATGAGCGAACGGCCCGCCGACCGCCGCCGCGTGCAACTGCTCCCGCCAAGACACGAGGGCGGCCCGCTTTTCGCCCGGGTCGCCCGGCTCGTCGGCCAAGTCGTCCGTGAGCCGGAGGTAGGCATACAGCGCTTCCATGCCGCGGCGTTGGCCGCGGGGGAGGGCGAGGAACGAGGGGTAAAAGTTCTTGGCCGCCCGGCGGGTGAGCTGGTGGCAGTAGCGGTAAGACGCGGCGGTGTTCATCGGAATCGCCCCGCGATCCGGTCGCGCAATGTCCCCAAGACGAGCTTGGCCTTCGCCGCCTTGGTAAGTCGCGGTCGGTCGGCCCACACGTCGAAGCCTTGAGCCTCAATGCGGTCCAAGATGGCCCGGCCTCCCCGCAGGAAAAGGGCGATGTCCGGCTGAACGTTACGGGGCAATTGGCCGAGCAGCGGTTCCCCGGCGTCGAACAGTTGCCGCGTGCGCGTCACTTCAAATTCCAGGAGATCGCGGAAAGCGGGAGTGAACCGCTTGGCGTGCAGGTCCGCGTCGGAATAGCCGAACCGCCGCCGGTCTTCGTCGGGGAGGTACACGCGATCAAGCGTCTCCAAGTCCCGGCGAACGTCCTGCCAGAAATTGGTGAGTTGAAGCCCGGTGCAAATGTGGTCGGAAAGGATCGCGGTCTCCGAGTTGAACGAGTCGCAAAGATAAAGAACCAACCGGCCGACCGGGTTGGCCGACAACCGGCAGTAGTCCAGCAGTTCCGTGAACGTGGCGTACCGCTTCACCCGCTGGTCCTGCTCGAAGGCACTGAGCAAGTCGAGGAACGGCGCCGGGGGAATGGCGAAGCGGGTGATCGTCTGCCGCAAGGCCGCGAACACGGGGTGCCGGGCCTCCCCGGCGTAACAGGCCCGCAGTTCGTCCCGCCACCACGCGAGCAACTCCAACGCCCGCTCCCCGCCGCCCGTCTCGTCCGCGAGGTCGTCGGCCCACCGACAATATGCATAGACGGCCTGAAAATGCGGGACGAGTCGCCGGGGCAAAAACACGGAGGCGACGGCGAAATTTTCGTAATGCGTCCGCGTCACCCATGCACAGTAGGCTCGCGCCGCGTGAAGGGAGCCGGCCCACGGCGGGGCGGCCGGGCCGTGACGTGCCAGTTGCTCGGCGAAGTTCCAGCCAGGGGCCATGCGGCTTGTTCTATCGCGGCCCCTCCCACGTTTCCCCTTTCCCTCGCCGGGCCGCGATGTTACGATCAAGCCGTGAAATCCCGTCCCCGAACTCCGGCAGGGCCGTCATGATCCGCCGTTGCCTCGCGCTGCTGCTCTTGTGTCTTCCCGGCGTCGCCGCCGCGGAGGATGTCGAAGAGGCTCCGCTGCGCGCCGCCGGCCTCCCGGCGGACGCCAATTTCTTGCTCGAATACCTGAAGCAACGCACGCGGGACGCCGTCCCGGCCGACGAACTCGCCAAGCTGATCGACGAGTTGGGCGCGGACGCGACGGCCCCGGCGGCGACGGCGAAGCTCGTCCAACGCGGCCCGGCGGCGGTCGCCGTCCTGCGGCGGGCGAAGAACGACTTGTCGAACAAGCCTCTCGCGGAGCGGGCGGCGAAGTGCCTGTCCCTCATCGAGGGCAAGGCCGGGGCCGACCTGACGGCGGCTGTGCTCAAGTTGGCGTCTTTGCGAGACGCCCCCGGCACGGCCGAGGCGGTCTTGGCATTCGCCCCGCGCGCCGAGGACGCAACCGTGTTGGACATTGTCGGGGCGTCGTTGGCGCTGGCGGCGTACCGGGACGGCACGCCTGCCCCGGCTCTCGTCGCGGCCGTCACGCATCAACAAGCCTTGTCCCGCCTGCTGGCCGTCGAGGCCCTCGCCCGCGCGGACCAGCCGGCCACGCGGCGCACGCTTCTCCCCTTGCTCGAAGACCCTGTGCGGCCCGTCCGGCAGCGGGCGGCCATCGCCTTGGCGCGGGCCGACGAGATTCGGGCCGTGCCCGTGCTGGTGGAACTGTTGGCCGGCGTGCCGAAGGCCGAGCGCGCCCCCGTGGAAGAAATGCTGCAGAGTCTCGCGGGGGACACCGCCCCGAAAGGATTGCCGAGCGCAGACGACGCGGCGGCCCGAGACGCGGTTTACGCCGCGTGGGGCCAGTGGTGGAAGAAGATTGACGGCCCCGGGCTGCTGGACGAATTCCGTGCCCGCACGCTGCGGCCCGAGGACGTGGCCGGGGTAAAGGATTTGGTTGAGAAACTCGGCGACCCCAACTACCGCGTGCGGGAAAAAGCCACCGAGACGTTGAGCAAGCAAGGCGCGAAAGTGTTGCCGTACCTGCGGGCCGCCGCCAAAGACCCGGACGGCGAACGCGGCCGGCGGGCCGAGGATTGCATCACGCGCATCAACACGAGTGACGCCAAGCGACTTCCCGTCGGCGTCCCACGACTGACCGCCCTGCGCCGGCCGGCCGACGCCGTCGCGGTGATGCTGGCGTACGTCCCGTTCGTGGATGACGACGAGGCCATCGTCGGCGAGATTCGCACGGCCTTGGGCGCGCTGGCCTCGGACGTGAATGCCCAGCCGGATGCGGCTTTATTGAAAGCCTTGGCCGACCCGCTGCCCGCGAAGCGCATCATCGCCGCCGAGGCCCTGAGCCGCGGCGCCGGCCCGGCCGCCCGGCCCGCGGTGAAAAAGTTGCTCGCCGACCCGGACGCGGCCGTGCGCCAGGCCGCGGGCGTCGCCCTCGTCATGGCGGGGGATAAAGACGCGGTCCCGGTTCTCATTGACTTGTTGGCCACCCTGCCGCCGAACGCCGCGTGGCCGGCCCAAGACACGCTGCAAATGCTGGCCGGGGAGACGATCCTGCCGCCCGCCGCGTCCGACCGCCCGGAAGACCGCCGCAAATTCCGCGACGAGTGGGCCGCTTGGTGGAAGGCGAACGCGGACAAGATCGACGTGGCCAAGCTGATGGTAAACCCCGGCTACTTGGGCTACACGCTCTTGGTGCAGGTGGAGAACAACAGCAACGGTCGCGTGGCCGAGATCGGCCGCGACGGCAAGATTCGCTGGAAGATCGAAAAGCTCCGCTACCCCGTGGACGCCTTCATGTTGCCCGGCGACCGCGTGCTGATCACCGAATGGGACGGCAACCGCGTCACGGAGTACGACACCCGCGGCACCGTCTACTGGAAAAAAGACGGCCTCGTCGGCCGGGCGACCAACGCCCAGCGTCTGCCCAACGGCAACACGTTTATTTCGACGACCAACGAGTTTTTGGAAGTGGACCGGGCCGGCAAAGACGTGTATCGCGTGCCGGTCCCGCTCGGCGTGACCGGCGCGTACCGCGCCGTCGCCGGGGACATCGTCGTCTTGCGAAACGACGGCAAAGTGGCCCGTTACACGACGGCGGGGGCCGAGATCAAAACCTTCGACTCCAAGCGGGACTCGTCGTGGACGAGCGGGCTGGACTTGGTGCGCAACGGCAATATCGTGGTCACGCAGCCCAACCCCGGCCAAAAGGTCACGGAGTTCACGCCCGACGGCAAAGTCGTCCACGAGTGGAACACGCCCAACGTGACGACGGCCACCCGCCTCATCAACGGCAACCTGTTGGCCGCCAGCCACGGCGGCCAAAACGTGATCGAGTACGACCGGGCCGGCAAGAAGGTGTGGGAGTATAAGGACGAGTTCCACATCTTCCGGGCGCGACGCCGGTAATTGGGAATGGATTCGTTGACGCGAGGACCGCATGGCTGAACACGATGATTGGTGGTGGGCCGAGACGCCCATCGCGGACCGCCTGCGGCATGACGCTGCCGGGGTCTTGGCCGAGCGGGGCGTGAACGTCCCGCCGGAAACGCCCGCCGACACGGTCCGCGAAGCGTTGCGCATCGTGTCCCTCATCTGGGCCGACGGCCGAGTGATCCCGCTGGAGCAGTTCCGCATTGACCCGGCCGACGAGGGGTTGCTGTTCGGCCGAGGTGTGTGGGAGTCCACGCGGACCCAGGATGCCGTGCCGTGGTTGTGGCCGTGGCACCTCGACCGCCTCCGCAAGACGGCTGCCGTATTGGGCATCAACGTCGCCCCCGAACGATTGCCGGACGCCAATCAAGTGGCCGAGTACGTCCGCAAGTTGACCGCCGGCGACGTGGTGATCCGGCTGAACGTGACCGCCGGCCGCCCCGGTCGTCCCGGCCTCGTGTGGATGAGCGCCGCCCTGTTGCCCGTCGCCCCGCCATCGTTACGGCTGCAAACCCGCCAGAACCCGGTGGCGAATAATCAGCCGTACCTGCTCTGGAAAACCTTCCAATACGCCACCCGCCTGCGCGTCGGCCAACAGGCGGCCGAAGCCGGCTTCGACTCGGCTCTCTTAGTGGACGCCGACGGCAACGTGTTGGAATCCTCACATGCCAACATCTTCCTGAAACTGCCGGACGGCTGGGCCACCCCGGCGGTGAACGGCGGCTTCCTCCCCGGCACCGTCCGCCAATTCCTGCTGCAACAGCAGCCCGTGCCAATCCGCGAGCAGCCGATCCCCCTCAGGTTGCTCGACTCGGTGAGCGAAGCGTTCGCCACCAACAGCAACCTCGGCATCGTCCCCGTCACGCAAATTGACCACCGCCAATACCCTGTCGGCCCGGAAACGACGGCCTTGATGAAGTGGCTGCACCCGCAAGAAGCGGGCGGAACTCAGTTGCGTTTTGTTGAGCGGAAAAGCACAATTCGGTGACTATTGTGAAGAAATGAGCAACATGGTCAAGTGGCTCTACACTCAAGGCTTCCCGTCCCCACATCTTGCCGGGCGGT
>JAYUGD010000839.1:0-10661 GCA_043767785.1 Zavarzinella sp.
GCCATCCCCGAGGTCCGGCAACTGGGGATCAAGCTGCTCCTGAGCCACCAGTCGCTCTCGCAACTCAAGCGGGGAGACCACGACTTGACGACCATGATCTTCCAGTGCCAAAGCCGGATGATCTTCGGCGTGCAGGGGGAGGACGCCGACCTGCTCGCGCACGAACTGGCCTCGCTCCAGTACGACCCGAAGCGCATCAAGGACGAACAGTACTCGCGCAGGCAGCGGCTCGTCGGCCACCGCATGACCGAACTGAGCAGTTGGTCCAACGCGCAGTCGGCCGCCGACAACTGGATGGAAAACTACGGGAAGAGTTGGGGCCAGAGCAGCAACCTCGTCGCCGGGTTGATCCGGAGTGGCGGGACGAGCAGTTCGGAGAGCGAAGGCGAAGGCCGGGGAAGAAGCCAGTCCGAATCCTTCACCCAAGGCCGGCACGAGCAGCTCGTCCCCGTCCACGAGGACTACATGGAACTGGCCAGCCGCACGTACTACTCGTTCGACGAGATGCGGAACGTGTGGGCGCGCGACATCCGCAACCTGCGGCGCGGGACGGCGTTCCTCCGCCTGGTGGACGACCCGACGCTGTATCACATCGATGTGAAACGCTCCGCTCCGGGGCATCTGGCGTGGGACGCGGCGCAACTGATGGAGGACATGCCCGACGCCGTCGACGACGTGCGCCGCCTCGTCGACCGGAATTTTCAGTCCGATTTATTCGTCTCGCCATCCGTCATCGAGGCGGAAACGCGCGAGCGGCTGGACCGCGTCACCCGCCCGGCGATCACCGTGAAGCCGGTGACTGCTTCGGTTCCAACACTATCGAGCGGCGCGGCCGATCACTTTTCGGAATGACTGGCGGGGCGGTGACGACGCACGGCGTCGCGCAAGTCGGCGATCGGCATCCCGCCCACATCGCGGATCCGCTCCAGCCCCGCGCGAAATGTGTCGCGCCGTTCGGGGGACACGCCGATGAGCGTGCGGTAGCGCTCGGCGAAGTCACGGCGCAACTCGCGATCCGGTTCGCTTTCGAACAGCAGCGCCATGTCCTCGTGGAAGTCCATGTCCGCGAGCGCGGCCTCGGCGCGAATGGCTTCGACCAGTGCGTCCGCCGACGGTTCGTGATCGCGTGGGGGAATGCGAAAATTATTCCGCCACTCTTGACGCGGCGCAAGCGGGTTGTTACGATTTTTTCTGCGGTGTCCTTCGGGGCATTGCCGACTGGTCGACGGCCGGGCGGGACGAGATCGAGAGATTTCGCACGCCGGTTGCTCAGTTGACATCCCGTCCACGGGAACTTCTTTTGCCGAGCACCCTGGCTATCCCGGGTGCTACGGCATTTTTTGTTTCCCGGGGGGATCGCGGATGACCATCACTGATCGCGACAAGGCCGCCCTGCGGGCCGTCGCCCACTACTACACGCTCACCCGCCAACAAATCGGCGCGCTTTGCTTCCCAGAGGACGCGGACGGCCGCATCACGCGGACGCGCCTCCAAAAATTGCTCGAAGCGGGACTGGTCAACCGGACCCGGATGGAAGTCATCAACCCGTCCGTCGGGGCCGGGATCGGGGCGCCCGTGTACTACCCGTCGCGCAAGGGCTGCGAGCTTCTTGTCCAGGAAACGGGCGACGACTCGTTCGCGTCTGTCCCGACGCACACGCCGAACTGGCAGCACCTGTACCACTGGGTCGCCGTCGCACACTTCCACATTCTCCTCGACCAAGCCGTCGCCCGCGAGCCCGAGGTGACGGTCGAAGGCTGGTACGGGGAATGGTCGATCGCAAATCCGGACGAGGAACTCCCCGAGAAGCGCTACCGCCTCTACACGGTGGTGCAGGCCGACAAGCCGCGCATCGTGGCCGTCCCCGACGCCGCGTTTCTGCTCGGGAAGGCCGGATTTAACAAAGTCATGTACTTGGAAATGGACCGCGACACGACGCGCGAGGCGTCCCGCGTGCTCGCCCAAAAGGCGCCGGGCTACGCGGGGCTCGCCAAGATCCAGGGGCACCTCCGCCACTTCCCGGCCGCGAACGTCGAGAAATTTTCCGTGCTCATGGTCGCGCCGTCCGAGAAGCGCCGCGACGCGCTGCTGCGGGCCGCGCGGGATCGCGACGGGGCCTCCCACTGGTTCTTCGCGTCGCTGACGGACCTCACGCCGGAGACGCTCCTGTTTGCCCCGGTGTTCCGCAACAGCGAGGGGGAAATGAAGAGTTTGGCGCTCCGGGGGGCGGCCTCATGACGCAATCGTCGCGCCCGTCCGGCCCCCTCCGCCTCTCCCCCTGCCACCCCCTCCGCCGGCGCCCGTCCGCTCCGGTAGGGGACAGGCCAACGGAGTGGAATGACGCAAACCCTTGGAAACAGGCAGCTTGCGGGGTGCCGGGGCCGTCTCCGCTGCGCTCCGCCCGCCCCGGCTGGTGGGTTGGCGGTCTGGGACTCGGTCGCTCTGGCTCCCTCGACGTCCACGGCGGTCGCTGCCCGGGTCGGTTCCGAACCCACCAGCCGGGGCGGGGGCCCGGCACCGCGGTCCGTCGCTCCGCTTCCGGACCGCCGCCGCTGACGCGGCGCCCGCAAGCTGCGCTGGTTTGAACTGTGTGACGATGGTGAACCGGGCAACAAGGTTAATGCGAGAAATATCCGTCGGAGGTTGATGGCCTTGTCCGTGATCTTCCACACGCCGTGTTTGTTCTTGTTCGGCCTTCTCGCCGCCGCTTGCCTCTTCAGGGGAGTACGGGCGTCGGTGTTCGGCACGTTCCGTTCGGGACGTTCCTATTTCCGTTCCCCCTATCACCATGCAGCAAAGGAATACGAAGCCGTCGCCAGGCGAAAGCGAGTACCCGATCAATGTGTTCGAACGGTCGAAAATTCGCGTCCTCGTGGTCGAGGACCAGCGTCGGTGCGGGCATGCCGGCCACACGATCGAAATGGAATTCCTGTTCGATACCGACGACGAGTTGTTCCGGTTCGGGGTGATTCCCGACGTCCTTCTGGCGGACGCGATCATTCTGCTCCAGACCGCCCACGAATTCGTCGCGGGGGTCAGCGGCGTGAAGCCGCTTCCGACCGTCAGGCTCAACGGGTCGACGTACTTTGTCGACCTCCGGCTGGGCGAGTTCCGGAACATCGACGATCCGGACGACCGGATCGCGATGGAACGCTCCGCGTAATTCGCACGTTCTGGCCCGCGTCCCTGAAGCGGGCCAGTGTCGATCCGCGCGAGCGGATATTCTCCCGCGGCCGCCTCCTTTCCGGCGGCTCGCGAACCATCACCCTTAATTCACTTCAACGAGCGTCCCGCCCGTCGCGTGACGGCGGACGCCGCTCGTTTCCCCGGCTTGTACGCGGCCACGCCCGCGCATGTCTCGCGCCTGTCAGGGCAGGCGACGCGCTTCGCGGTGTGGGTTTTTGTTTCCGTTCCCCCGGTTCGCATGGAAGCGCAACCACTTGTTCCCCGGTGGCGCAGGCTATATCGCCTCGCGTACCACCAACAACCGGTTCGACAAAAGGAGCCGAAGTGGGCCCCGCCCGGGCCGCTCTTCGACGCCTTCGTCGTCGGACTGTTCCTCGTCCTTGCGATCGGTTACATGGCGTGACCGATTCTCCCGCGCCGGAGGCGTGGGCGCAAGGGCTTTTTGTTTTTTTCACCCCCACTGTCATGGAAGCCACCAAACGCAAGGAAGCACGCCCTGCCGCCGACGAGGCGGGCAGGGCCCCGGTCAAAGTGTTCCGGATCGACGACGTCTCGGCGAGTATCTTTTCCGCGGAGCGTCAGTTCCGCGGGAGTCCCGTCACCTTCTACTCCGTGAGTTTCTCGCGGTCGTACTTGGGCTCCGACGGGAAGCGGCGCTACGCCAAGTCGTTCGACGCCGATGACCTGGAGCGGATCGTCCACCTGTCTGAGCAGGCCGGCGATTACCTCCTCGGTCTGAGGCACTCGAACCAGTGAACAGAGTGGGGGCGGCCCTGACCGCCCCCGCCGTCCAGCGGTGACCCGCAGCGCGGTTCAAAAGAACCGCCCGCGTGCCGCCCCGGACGAACCACCTTTCTCTCGCGAGAGCGCCCCCTTTCCGGCGCTCCTCGCTCCTTAAGCCGACCCGCAGCGACCGGAGCCGTGCGCCGGCATTCGCTGCGCGTTGACGTGAACCACGCCGCACAGGCGAAGCGGAGCGCGAACGCATGCCAGGGGAAAATTTGAGCGGTCTCAACAACGCGCCCCGCCGGCCGCGGCGCACGCCGCACTTGCACGGCGACTCTTCCGCGTCGTTTCGGCGGCGCTTTCGCCAGAATGCCCGCCCGTCATTGCTCGTCAACAACCCCGCCGTCGGCCGCCCCCTCCGATCTTGCGGCGACGAGCCGGGTGCTATGCTGCTCTTCCCATCCTTCGCCCCCATGGACACATTCCGTCCCTCCTCCGACCTACTCGAAGCGGCCGAACAATACGCGGCGCTCGGCCTGCCGATCATCCCGCTCCGGGGCAAGATCCCGGCGGTGCAAGGCTGGCAGCGCTTCTTCGCCGACGCCGTGAACATCCATCTCTGGTTCGGCGAGCGGCGGTGCAATATCGGCCTTCGCACCGGGGAGAGCGGCTACGTCGTCGTCGACACCGATACCGACGAAGCCGAGCAATGGGTTCGCGATCACTTGACCACGACGCCGCTCGCGGCGCGGTCCGGCGGCGGCTCGTCGCACCGGTATTATCAAACGCCCGCGCGCAAGGAAATCCGCAACCGTCAGGGCTGGAACGGAATTCACGGCCTCGACGTCCGCGGCCAGGGCGGCTTCATCGTGCTCCCGCCCTCGGTCCACCCGGAGACCGGCAACGCCTACGAGTGGGTCACGGCTTTTTCGCTTCCGTCAGGGCTCCCCCGGTTTTCCCCGGCCTGGATTTACCGGCGGACGCGGCGGCGTGTGGCGCGGGTGGCCGACGCCGCGGACGCGGACTTCCGCGAGCGGCGCGCGGCCGGGTGGCTGGAAAAAGTCGAGGGGGCCGTCAGCGGGGACGGCGGGCACAACCGGACGTTCCGCGTCGCCTGCCAACTGGTCCTCTACTTCGGCCTCGGCCGGGAAGCCGCGCTGAAACTCATGCGGGCCTGGAATCTGAAATGCCGGCCCGAGTGGTCGGAGAAGGAACTCGAACACAAGGTCGACGACGCGCTCAAGAAGCGTCACTGAGCGTCGTCGTCTCCCCGCGAACTCGCCGGGAACCCGTCGGTTTCCGCGGCGACCGCAGGGACATTCCCCGCCGGCCGGAATGTTCCCTGATTTCTTCACGGGCCGGACAGGGTCTTTGTTTCGGAGAAGTTCGATGGTCCATGTGGAGTTCAAATCGGTCGGCCCCGGCAAGTGCCGGTGGTGCAAGAAGGACAAGGACGAGGTGATCGACCTGGCCTTCTCGGACGGCTCCTTCGTCGGCCGCTACTGCTACGCCGACTTCAAGAAGGCGCTCGCGGACAAGGTGCAGGCCGGCGCCGGCCCGGGCGCGGGCGACGCGAGTGCGGGCGGCCGGCCCAAAGACGTCGCCGCCTCGTGATGTCGTGAACGTCGGCGGGGAGGGGAGTCACACCCCCCGGCAGCGTGCGTCTGCCCGGCTTCCTCTGCGCAGGAGGCTGCTCTGACGGCCGCCCGCCGACGAATTTTATCAACCTAACACCCGGCGACGGATCGCGCCATGTCGGTGGTGACATATGAACACGGTGAAAATGGCCGCCCGACAACTCGGCGTCTCCGCGACGCTCATCTACGCGTTGTGCGCCGCCGGAAAAATTCGCCACGAGCGGCACGGCCTGGGCCGCGGCACCATCCGCATCCCGGACGACGCGCTTCTGGAATATCGCAGGAACCAAACGGTCGGACCGGGAGAGAGGAAACAACCCCCGGCCCCGGACCCGTCCTCCGGCCCCTTCACGATGCTTGACGGGGAGCGTCTGGCGCGGGCGTGGCAGGGGCAGGAGCATTGATCTTCGTGATCGCGGCTTGGAGGTGCGACCGCTGGCCGGAGAGGTGAACGTAATGCTCCGACATGCGGGTCGTGGTGTGTCCCATCAACTCGGAGAGGGTCTTGATGTCCACACCGTTGACGATCGCCCGCGTGCCGAACGCGTGGCGGGTTCCGTACAGTTTGAGATCGTCCGGCAGGCCGGCCTTCTTGCGCGTGCGGCGCATCCGCAGGCCCAAGCTGGAGCGGTTCCACGGCGACCGGCGATGGGTTTGAAAGACGACTTCCCCGGGTTCGTTCCGCTTGCGGATCTCCGCGAGCAGGGCGACGACCTCCGCGTCGAGGGCGATGACGCGGGGCTTCGGCACCCGCTGCGTCCGGGAGGTCTTGTGCTTGGGAAGCGTGACGAGTCCGGCGGCGCAGTCGACGTGTTCCCACCGGAGGTAGGACGCTTCGCCGGGGCGGGCGCCAGTGAGGCGCAGAAACCGAAGTAACTCAACGAAGCGGTCGCCGGGCGTCGGCTTCTTCCTCGTGGCCCGGCCGGCCGCGGCGGCGAGGAGTTTCTGGAACTCGTCGTCGGTCATCGGTCGCCGCGGGCTGCCCGGCCGGTGGGTGACGCCCCGGAAGGGGTTGGCCGCGATGAGGCGTTGCTTGGCCGCCCAGTTGAACGGGCGGTGGACGATGGCGACGACGTGGTTCTTCGTCCAGTCGCTCTCCCAGTCCGGGTGGCCGTCGAGCCACTCAGTGAGGTGGAACGGGATGCAGTCCTTGTCGTTGACCGCCCGCCGGCCGTGCTTCTCGGCGAACGACTGTAGGATGCGGGTGCGCTCGTACAAGGTGCGTGGCGCGTACTCCTTCGCCGCGTGGCGGAGGTAGGTCTCGATGACGGAGGCGACGGTCTGGCGGCCCGCATCCGGGGCCGGGTTGGCGTCGGCCAGGGTGAGCAGGTCGCGGAGCTTTTGCTGCGCGAGTCTGCGGGTGGGGGCGTCGTTCGGCCCCTTCACTAACTTCTCTTGTCGGCAGTTGACTTGGGCCATCCACCAGCCGGTCTGGCGGCGGTACCACGGACGTGCGTCTTTCGGCATGGCAAACCCTCCGGTCCTTTGGAAAAGGGGTGCGGATCGAAAGGTCTGCGCTTTGGCTCCCCCAACCGTTGGCGCGGTTGGGGGAGTTTTTTGGACCGTCAGGAAGCGTGCACCGAAGCGTGCATCAGTTTCCCTAAGTCCTTGGGCGTTACTGGATTCGAACCAGTGACTTCCACCGTGTGAGGATGGCACTCTACCGCTGAGTTAAACGCCCGGTTTCTTCAAGAGACTTTTTTGATACGCGGGTTCGCGGGGAACGGAAAGGGGGCCGGCGGGCGGCCCCCTCTTTTTTGCCTCTCGCCGACCCGTCCGCTCACACCTTCGGCGGCGGGGCGTCTTCGAACTTCGGGGCGTTGGAGGTCACGCGCTGCGGCGGGCGGACGGGTTCCGGGTCGATCGTCCGGCTCGTCGTCGGCTCTTGGGACTCGTCTTCCAAGCCCTTCACGCCCTTCTTGAACTCCGTCACCGTCTTGCCGAGCGACCGGCCGAGGGACGGGAGGTTGCGGCCGAACAGCAGCACGCCCAAGACCAACAGCAGCATGATCTCTTGCGTGCCGAGGCCGAAGAACGCGAACAACGGTTGAAATGACAGGGAACTCATGGGTTTACCTTCCTCGCAGTGGTGGCAGGGGTGGGAACAGAAGATCTCCCGCGGCGGCCAGAGCGGCGCGCCCGGGAGCGAGGAGGTCGAAGGTAACCTCGTCGGCAGGGATTTTGCAAACTTACCCTAATATAATACCGCGCGGCCGGGGATGGCAATGGGGCAATTCGGAAAAAGGGGATAGGGATAGGGGTGAGGGGCGAGCGAAGAGAAGAATTAGGGAGGAGAAGAAGGAGGGCGAGGGGCGGGTGGGTTAGAGGCGGGATGAGAGGGCGTTGATTAAGCCGGACAGGATTCGGCTGACTTCCGTCGTCCGGGCCAGAAGGGGTTGGACTTGGTCGGGCGGGGCGAAGCCCAACCGCTCGGCGATCATGAGTTGCGTTTCCAGCTCCTGTAACGACCCGCGCGAGATGTACAGGAAGTGGATGTAGTCTTTCGTCGTCCCCCGGCCTTGCCCCTCGGCGATGTTGCTCGGCACCGAGACGGCCGCGCGGCGGGCTTGGTTCGTGAGGCCGAATTGCTCTCGCTGAGGAAACGAGTCGGTCAATCGGTAAACGTCCGTCACGGCATCCATCGCCTTCTGCCACGCAATCAAGTCTCGGTACGAAGTCACGGTCATGGAAAACTCCCTGAATGGAAACGCTCAAAACCGTAAACGCATCGGCCAATATCCTACCGCGCCCCCTCCCGTGTGACTCGTCTTCCTCCCTTCTTTCCCTTCTCTTGTCTTCTCTTTGCTTTCTCGCCCCTCTCCCCTATCCCTCACCCCTGCTTCCTCGCCCCTATTGCCTTGCTCGCCCCTGCCGGCCGTGGTATCCTAAATTCCAGCCAACCATCAGACTGTCCGCCCGCGGAAGGGGTTCCCCAATGGTCCCGCGTTTCCTACTCACCGCGTTTGTGATTCTCGGCTTGGCCGCGGCGGCCGGCGCACAGGGCAAGCCGGCGCCGGCGGAAAAGGACCGCACCGCCGCCGTCGAGAAGGGGCGACTGTACCTGCAAAAGCTGTACGACCCGCGCGGCGGCGGCCCGAAGCGCAACGAGTTGGACGGGCTGATGGAGTTCGCCGGGTTCCACGGCAACGGGCAGGCGGCCCTCTCCGGGCTGGCCATGTTGGAGAGTGGCGCGCCGGCCAACGACCCGTCCGTGGCGACCATCGCCAACGGCCTGCGCCGCAACGCCATGGCCGCGACCAACACCTACGAAGTCTCGCTCGTCATCATGTTCCTGGACCGGCTCGGGTCGAAGGACGACGTGCCGCTGATCCAGTTCATGACCCTGCGCCTTCTCACCGGCCAATGCGCGGACGGCTCGTGGAGTTACAACTGCAACGGCCTCCCGCTCACCCCGGTGGAGCAAAAGCAACTCGGGCCGGTGCTGGTGCGGGAGACCCGACTCGTCTCCGCGCCGCCCGCCAAGAAAGACGGCCCCAAGCCGCCGACGAAGGGGCCGCGGGACGACATCGGCTTCGACCCGACGACGCCGAAGCCGGCGCCCAAAGACGCGCCGCCGGCCGCGAAGACGCCGGCGCCGTCCGGCCCGGCCGACGCCATCCACCCGGCCCTGCGCGGGCTGGCCAAACTCGTCAATGACGGCGGCGGAACCACCGGCCGCCCCCCGACCGGCCCCGGCAATTTGCTCGACATCATGTCCCGGCTCGACTCCGGGGACCACTCGAACACGCAGTTCGCCACCGTCGGCCTGTGGTGCGGCCGCCGGCACGGTGTGGACACGGCCGCCGCCTTCAAAAAACTGGAAAAGCACTACCGGGACTGCCAAGGGAATGACGGCGGGTGGAGCTACACCGGCGCCTACGGCGGGTCGAGCGCGCCGATGACGTGCGCGGGCCTGATGGGGATGGCGATGGGCTTCGGGTCCAAGAACGCCAAGCTCGCCACGCCCGGCGGCCGTGAACCCGAGGACCGGCCGGACCGGGCGCCGGCCGGCGACCCCGGCGCGGACAAGGTGATCGAGAACGGCCTCAAGTGCCTCGGCAACTATCTCGCCGCCGCCGCCGACCAAAAGGGGGACGGCGGGCCGGGCGGCCGCTTCCGTTTCCGCGCCAACGAATTGAGCAAGAACCTCTACTTCATGTGGTCGCTCGAACGGGTGGCCATGATCTACGGGCTGCAGACCATCGGCAAGATCGACTGGTACGACTGGGGATCCGAGTGCCTCTTGGACATGCAACAGGCCGACGGGTCGTGGACCGGCGGCGTCTACCACGGCTCGTCCGCGGAACTGGACACGGCCTTCGCCCTGCTGTTCCTGAACCGGGCCAACCTCGCCCAAGACCTGTCGGCCAGTTTGAAGGGGAAGGTCCGCGACCCCGGCACGTCCCGCCTCGTCGGCGGCGGGGACTTGGCGAAACTCCTGGAGCCGGGCGCCAAGTCCGGCAGCGCCGCCGCGCCGAAGCGGCCCGACCCCAAGCGCGACCCCGGCCCCGACCCGGCGCCGATGCCGCCGAAGGCGGAGCCCAAGACGCCGCAGCCCCCGGTGACCAACGAGTTCGACGCCAAGGTGCGGACGCTCGTGCGGGCCGCCGTAGACGCGGACGCCCCCGACCAGCGAAAACTCTTGGAAACCTACCGCGACGCCAAGGGGGGCGAGTACACGGAAGCCCTGGCCCAAATCGCCGCCCGCCTGAGCGACGACCCGCAGGCCCAAGCCCGCGACGCGCTGGCCTCGCGCCTGACGCGCATGAAGGCCGCCACGCTGAACGAGTTCCTGCGCGACCGCGACCGGGAAATCCGCCGGGCCGCCGCCCTCGCCTGCGGCGCCAAGGGGGACAAGGCGCACGCCCCGGAATTGATTCGCCTCTTGGCCGACACCGACGCCGGCGTCATCCAAGCCGCCCGCGGCGGATTGAAGCAACTCAGCGGCCAAGACTTCGGCCCCGAGACGACCGCCAGTCCCGCCGACAAGAGCCGGGCCGTGCTGGCGTGGCGCAAGTGGTGGGACGGCCAGAAGTGACAAGATGAAAAAGTGAGCCGAGGGCCGTGAGGCCCCGGGTGAAGCGCGGGACCGCCTCACCCGGGGCCTCACGG
>JAYUGD010000840.1:0-3896 GCA_043767785.1 Zavarzinella sp.
CCCGGCGAGTACGCCCGGCGGACTCGCTCACCCAAGGTTCTTTGTCTCATTCATGGCGCGACGACGATTTTTGCACAAGCTCGGAGCGTGAGGCGTACACTGAGCCGACCACCGCTGGCATCCTTCTTGGCCGCGTGCCGTATAACACCACCGCATCCCCTGCCCCGACGGCCCATGACCCTTGCGATTGAAACCCGGCAGTTGTCCCGCCGCTTCGGTGACTTCACGGCCGTCAATGGGATCGACCTCCTAATCGAGCGGGGCACGTTTTACGGCTTCCTCGGGCCGAACGGGGCCGGGAAGTCCACCACCATTAAAATGCTGACGGGGCTGCTCGCCCCGTCGGGCGGGGAAATGATAGTCCTCGGCAAGAACGTCGCCGTCCCCGATGAAGCCCTCGAAGCCAAGCGGCACATGGGCGTCATCCCGGAAAACTTGGCGCTGTTCGACAACCTGACCGCCCGCGAACACCTCACCTTCGTCGGCCGGATGCACCTCTTGGAGAAGGATGTCATCCGCTCGCGATCGGCCGAGTTGCTCGGCCTCCTCGGCCTCGACGACGTGGACAAGAAACTCGCGATGGAATACTCACACGGGATGAAGAAGAAGCTAGCCCTCGCGTGCGCCCTGTTGCCGAACCCGGACTTACTGTTTCTGGACGAGCCGTTCGAGGGGGTGGACGCCGTCACGTCGCGGGTAATCCGGGACTTGTTGGCCGGCTTTGTCGCCCGCGGGTCCACGGTGTTCCTCACCACGCACATTCTGGAACTGGTCGAAAAGCTCTGCACGCACGTCGGCATCATCGTGCGCGGGGATCTGGTCGAGCAAGGATCAATGGCCGACCTGCGGCAAGGGGCCTCGCTGGAAGACCGCTTCCTGCAAGTCGCCGGGGCCGACGCGGAGGCCGCGCCCAAGATCAGTTGGCTGGAAGGCGGCGTCGCGTGAACCTCCGGCACTTCCGCACGTTCGTCTGGCTGCGCTGGCGCATCCGCGTCAACCAAATGAAGCGGGGCGGCATTGGCAACGCCATCATCCTCGGGTTCCTCGCGGTCAGCTTGGCCGTGGCCGTGATCGGGCTGTTCATCGGCTCAACCGCGGCCGGTTACTTTGCCCTGAGTGACGTGTCCCCGGCCGTGCTGATGTTCGTGTGGGACGGCTACATCGTGGGCTTTTTGTTCTGTTGGATGATCGGCCTGATCTCGGAGATGCAGCGGGCCGACACGCTTTCACTGGACAAATTTTTGCACCTGCCCGTGTCGCTCAAGGGCGCGTTCCTCATCAACTATTTCGGGTCGCTGGCCGGCGTGACGATGGCCCTGTTCGCCCCGCTGGCCGCGGGCCTCATCCTCGGTCTGATCGCCGGCCGCGGGCCGATGATGGTGTTGCTCATCCCGCCGTTGCTCGGCTTCATTTTCTCCGTCACGGCCGTCACTTACCTGTTCCAAGGCTGGTTGGCCAGTTTGATGAGCAACCCGCGGCGGCGGCGAACGATCATCGCCATGCTCACGCTGAGTTTCGTTCTGATCGCCCAATTGCCGAACTTGGTCAACATCTTCCGGCCGTGGGGGTCGCGCGACGTTCGGGCGCCCAACGAGCTGTTTGAAAACGTGATGGCCTTGGGCGTCGAGTTGCAGAACAAGCAGATCACCCCGGCGGAGTACACGCGGCGACACGCCGAGCTTCTTGAAGCCAACAAGCAGAATCGGGAGACGGACAACGCCCGGACCGCCGGCCAAGCCGAAGAGATTGCCGAGTACGCTAACTTGGCGCTGCCGCCGGGCTGGCTGGCACTCGGGGCGCGGGGGCTGGCGGACGGCAACCCGCTGCCGATGTTTTTGGGCACGCTCGGGCTGACGGCCATCGGCCTCGCCAGCTTGTGGCGGGCCTACCTTACGACGCTGCGGCTCTACACGGGCCACTTCACGGCCGGCGACAAGATAACGACACGAGCGGTGAATGCCCCGGCCGGCCCAAAACGGCCACCCCGCGAATTGTGGCTCTTAGAAAAGCGGTTGCCCCGCGTGCCGGAGCAGGCCGCCGTGATCGCGTTGGCGGGTTTCCGCAGTCTGACCAGGGCGCCGGAAGCCAAGATGGCCATGCTGGCGCCGGTCATCATGGCGGGCATCTTCGGCGGCATCTTTATCGCCCAAGCCCCGCAGATCCCCAGTCCGTTCCGGCCGCTGATTGCCTTCGGCGCCATGGCGGCCATGCTCTTCACGCTGCAACAGTTGGTCGGCAACCAGTTCGGCTACGACCGCAGCGGCTTCCGGGCCTTCGTGCTGGGGCCGGTCCCCCGCCGCGAAATTCTGTTGGGCAAAAACCTCGCGGCGGCCCCGCTCGCCGGCGGGATCGCCGGCGTCGTCGTGGTGGCTCTTCAATGCTTTCTGCCGATGCGGATCGACCATTTCCTCAGTTGCTTTTTCCAGTTCACGACCATGTTCCTGTCCATGTGCGTCGTCGCCAATTTGCTGTCCATGTATGCGCCGCTCGCCGTCGCCGCGGGGTCCGCGAAGGCGCAAAACCCGAAGGTGCTGCCCATCTTCATGCACATGGCCGCGGCGATGATCTCCCCGATCCTGTACTTGCCGGCGATCGTGCCCTACGGCCTGGAAGCGGCGTTGGTCGAAATGGAATACCTCCCCGCCGGCGTGCCGTTGGCGCTCGCCCTGAACATGTTGACGGCGGCGCTGATGGTGTTCGTGTACGGCAAGTTGCTGACGTGGCAGGGCCGGCTGTTGCAGGCCCGGGAGCAAAAAATCTTGGACGCGGTCGTCTCCAAGGCCGAGTGACGCCGAATAGCAATCGTCGCTAGAGCGGAGTTCAACATGCCGTAGCGGGATGATCTTTATGGCTTTCAGCTCCAACGGAGCGTCCGGTTGTAGCCAGGCCCGGGAGGGCCTGGTCCGCACGGGCAACAGGTTTTCAAGCCCTGAAGGGGCGGCCGGAACAAGGTGTTAGGTCCGGCCGCCCCTTTAGGGCTTGAAGAAAAGAACGATACCGAATTCCAGGCCCTCCCGGGCCTGGCTACAACCGGACGCTCCGTTGGAGCTGAAAACCATTGACGACCCGCTACGACAATTTGAACTCCGCTCTAGTGATGCGGGAAATCAAAAGACCCCCTCCAACTCCCCCTTGCCAAGGGGGAGAGAAAGACAGGCCCCGCAATCCGTGGGGGGATGATCGTCGTCTAATAAGATCATAGCGTCGGTTCCCACACTCTCCTGACGAGTTCCCCCATGTCCCCGTCCGCACGTTATCGCTTGTTTGGGGCGGCCATCGCCTTCGTGGCCCTCGGAATCATGGTGACGTGGGCCGCGGACGCCCCCGTGAACCGCCCCGACCAGTGGAAGAAGGTGGACGTGGCCGTCTCCAAGGGGTTGCCGCAATCGGCCATCAAGGAACTGGAGCCGATCATCGCGTCGGCCCTCCAAGACAAGGCTTACCCGGAGGCCATTAAGGCCATCAGCAAGAAGATCGCCCTGGAAGGCAACATCCAAGGGAACAAGCCGGAAGAGCGCATCACCCGCATGAAGGCCGAGATCGCCAAGGCGCCCAAGGAGATGGCGCCGGTGATGGACGCCGTGCTGGCCCACTGGTACTGGCACTACTTCCAGCAAAACCGCTGGCGGTTCATGAACCGCACCGCGACGGCCGCCTCCCCCGGCGAAGACTTCACCACGTGGGATTTACCCCGCCTGTTCACGGAGATCGACAAGCAATTCACGAAAGCGCTCGCGGCCGAGAAGGAACTGAAGGCCATCCCCATCGCGGCCTACGACGCCCTGCTCGAAAAGGGGACCGTGCCGGACACGTACCGGCCCACGCTGTTCGACTTTGTCGCCTTCGACGCCCTCTCGTTTTACACGGCCGGGGAGCAGGCCGCTTCCAAGGCCGAG
>JAYUGD010000841.1:0-1258 GCA_043767785.1 Zavarzinella sp.
GCCCACGGTCACCATTTCGTCGTCGGTCAGCTTGGTCACGGTTTCCGTCTCTTCCTTTTCCTTGCCGCCAGTGTCGCCCTTGAGCGCGAGCTTGTTGGCGCCGGCCCCGACGCGGGGCCGTCTTGCCGAAAGTTCTTCCTATTCGCTTGCGGCCGCCCGGACAGGCCGGTACCATTGGCGAACCATATCCATAGACCGTCGGCTGGCCCCGGAGTCAATGCGTATGCGGGTGGCGATCACCGATCACGTGTTTCCCTCACTTCAAACTGAGGAAACCATTCTGAAGCCAACCGGCGCCGAGATCGTCGTCGGCCGGGACAAGTCGGCGGCGGCGCTGATCGAAGTCGTCGCCGACGCGGACGCGGTCATCACGCAGTTCGCCCCGGTGACGGCCGAGGTCATCGCGGCCATGCGCAAGGCCCGAGTGATCGTCCGGTACGGCATCGGCGTGGACAATGTGGACCTCGACGCCGCCAAGGCCGCCGGCATCCCGGTGTGCAACGTCCCCGACTATTGCATCGACGAAGTCGCCGACCACACGCTGGCCTTCATCTTGGCGGCCACACGGCAAGTCGTCCCGAACCACATGCTGATTCACAGCGGCGGCTGGGGCTTGGCGGTCCCGATGCCGCAGATGAAGAACCTGCGCGACCTCACTGTGGGCGTCGTCGGCTTCGGCCGCATCGGCCGCGAGGTGGCCGCCCGGCTGCACCCGTTTAAGTGCAAGCGACTCGTCCACGACCCCGTCGTCCCCGAGGCGGCGATTCGGGAGGCCGGGTGCGAGCCGATGTCGCTGCCCGACTTGCTGTCGTCGTGCGACATCGTGACGCTGCACTGCCCGTCCACGCCGACGACGCGCCGCCTGATTAACGCGACTTCGCTGACGGGGATGAAGCCGGGGGCCATCCTCGTGAACCTGTCCCGCGGGGACTTGTTGGAAACGCCGGCCGTGGTCGCCGCCCTCCAGGCCGGCCGCTTGGGCGGGCTGATGATCGACGTGTGCGACCCCGAGCCGATCCCGGCCGACAGCCCCCTACGGACGCTGCCGAATGTGACGTGCTCCTCGCACATCGCGTCGTGCAGTTCCAACGCCGTGCGCACGCTGCGGGAGACCGTCGCCCGGACGGCGTTGAAGGCGCTGACGGGCGCGACGTTGGTGAATGTGGTCAACGGGGTGACGAAGCCGCGGGTCGGGAGTTGAGCGTCGCTCCATTCGTCCGGGATTGGTTTTCGCCCCAACGGGGCGCAGGAAAATAGC
>JAYUGD010000842.1:0-3876 GCA_043767785.1 Zavarzinella sp.
TCTTGATGTCGTTCGGGATGCTGAAGGCGGCGAGCAGCATCCCGACGCTGATGAGCAGCACGTTCATGCCGCGCGTCGTCACGTCGATGATGCTCTTCAACTCGTCCTCCGGCTTCTCCCGGAAGAACCACCGGGCCGGGAACAGGTACAGGATGAGGATGCTGAGGAACACCCACACGACCCGCCGGCGCACGGCCTCCTTGAAACTGAGCTTGGCGATGGCGTAGACGCGGTTGGCCCGCAGCCGGAACAGGTCCGCGAAGAACGGCCCGGCGAACCCGATGATGGCCGTCAAGCCGGCGAGGGCCAAGCTGATTTCGAACGCCCACTCCATGCGGGACAGCGTCCGGCCGAGCCGGGCGAGTTTCATCTCTTCGGGCGTTTGACCCGCCATCATCGTCATCAGGCCAAAGGAGAGGAGGTATAGCACGAGGGCCACCGCCGCCAGCCCGAGCATCGTCGGGGTGACGAGGCGGTTCTTCTTCACCCCGTTGACGCTGTCGTACACGGGGTTGACCAAGCCGTTGATGAGCCACAGAACCATGCCGGCCATGGCGAAGCCGCCGGCGTCTTGCAGCCAGAGGAACACGCTGTCGGCCAACCGGCCGCCGGGGAAGCGGAAGAGATAGCCGTACTGCGAGAAGTTGATCGGCTCGACTTCGAATTTCATGACCCCCAACAGGGGGGCGAACGACGGGTTCACGGGGTCGCCTCTCTCGATGGGGGTGTTAGGACTTCTTCGTGCCGTCCGCGGCCGGCAGATAGCGGCGGCCGGGCCGGGCCTTGGACTCTTCCACGATGCGGCGGAACAGGTCTTCGAGCGTCGTCGTCGGGTGGCCGAACGACTCCAACTTGCCGCCGTGCCGCTCCACCACGCCGCGGAGGTCGCGCTCCAGGTCGTCCGTCAGCCGCAGGTTGGTGGCCCGGATTTCGACGCGCTCGGCGTCCTCCACGAGCTTGCTGACCTCGCCGAGTTCCTGCAAGTCGCCGTTGAAGAGGATGGCGATGCGGTCGCACACGTCCTGCACGTCGTCCAGCCGGTGGCTGCACATCAGCACGGTCTTGCCTTGGTTCCGCAGTTGCTTGATGAGGTCCTTCATCCAGATGGTCCCGATCGGGTCCAGGCCGGAGGTCGGCTCGTCCAGAATCACGAACTCGGGGTCGTTGATGAGGGCTTGGGCGAGGCCGATCCGCTGCCGCATGCCCTTCGAGTATTCCCGCAAGGTCCGCTTGCGGTCCTGTTGCAGGCCGACGAGTTCAATGAGTTTGGCCGCCCGCTCCCGCCGGACTTCCCCCGGCATGTCGAACAGCCGACCGTAGAAGTCGAGCGTCTCTTCGGCGTTTAGGAAGCGGTAGAGGTAGGATTCTTCCGGCAGGTAGCCGATCCGCTCGTTCTTGCGCACGTCGGCCGCGGGGAGGCCGAACACGGTGGCCTCCCCGCGGGACGGGAACAACAGGCCAAGCAGCAATTTGATGGTGGTGGTCTTCCCGGACCCGTTCGGCCCGAGCAGGCCGAAGATTTCCCCCTTCTTGATAGTCAAGTCGAGGGCGTTGAGGGCCACCTTCTTCCGCCGGCCCCAGAAGTCCTTGTACTCCTTGGTGAGGTTGCGGGTCTCCACGATGGCGTCGCCGACTTTCAGGGTCGGGGCGGTCGGGGGGGAAGCGACGGCGGTCTCGGCCATGCCACGGCACTCCGGCGGCCCCGCGGGGGCCGGTGGGTCATTCGGGTATTACGCCCATCCTATGGGGAGTGTTCGCGTTTGGGTGGAAATCGAGGGCCGTGACCGGGTGACAAGGTGACAAGGTGACAAGGTGAAACAGCCGCCTGAATGAGTGACAGCGGTCTTGGAATGTATTGGTCACCTTGTCACCTTGTCACCTTGTCACCTTGTCACGCCCGGCAACGACTGCCTAGAACGGGAAGGACGATAAGCCCGGAGACCCCCTTGCGGTATTACCCCTCCTTCGACGACTTTAGCCGACTCGCCGCCGGGGCGACGGTGGTGCCGGTCTACCGGCTGCTGCTCAACGATTCGCTCACTCCGGTCCATGTGTTTTGGCAGTTCCAAGCGGAGCCGTGGGCGTTCCTGTTCGAGAGCGTCGTCGGCGGGGAGCGGCACGGCCGGTACAGTTTCGTCGGCGGCAAGCCGTTCCAGCACTTGGAGGCGCACGACCGCCACGTCGTCCTGACCACGGCCAAAGGGGACCGGCACACCTTCGACACGCCGGACCCGCTGCGCAAGTTGGAAGAGTTGCTGCGGGCCTACCACGCCCCGCACGTCCCCGGCCTGCCCCGATTCTGCGGCGGGGCGGTCGGCTACGCCGGGTACGACACGGTCCGTTATGTGGAACACCTGCCCAACGCCCCGGAGGACGACCGCGGTTTGCCGGACTTGTCGTTCGCCCTGTACGACGAGATGGTGGTGTTCGACCACGTCAACAAGACGCTGCTGGCCGTCGCCCACGCCCACATCGACCACCACAACCTGAAGCGGTGTTACGAGGACACCTGCGCCCGCGTGGACCGCATGGTCGAGACGCTCCGGCAGCCGGCCCCGGCGTCGCCACTGCCGGACATCGAGTTGCGCGGGCCGATCACTGTGCCGTACGAGTCGAACTTCACCCCGGAGCAGTTCAAAGCCGCCGTCGTGACGTGCAAGGAGTACATCAACGCCGGGGACATCTTCCAAGTCGTCCTCAGCCAGCGCTTCAAAGCCGAGACGACGGCCCAGCCGTTCGACATTTATCGGGTGCTGCGGGCCGTGAACCCGTCGCCGTTCATGTTCTTCGTGAAGACCCCCTCCTGCACGCTGGTCGGGGCCTCCCCCGAAATCATGACGCGGGTGGAGAACAACGAAATCACGATCCGGCCCTTGGCGGGGACGCGGAAACGCGGCGCCACCGCGGAAGAAGACAAGGCCCTCGCGGAAGAATTGCTGGCCGACCCGAAGGAGCGGGCCGAGCACATCATGCTGGTGGACTTGGGCCGCAACGACGTGGGCCGGGTGGCCAAGTTCGGCAGCGTGAAGATCGCCGACCTGCTGACGGTGGAGAAGTACAGCCACGTCATGCATATTTCCAGCACCGTGACCGGCGAACTGGACGCCGGCAAAACCACGTTCGACGCCCTGCGCTCCTGCCTGCCGGCCGGGACGCTGTCCGGCGCCCCGAAGATCCGGGCGATGGAGATCATCGACGAACTGGAGCCGCACCGCCGCGGCCCCTACGGCGGCGCCGTCGGCTACGTGGACTTCACCGGCAACATGGACACCTGCATCGCCCTGCGCACAATGGTCGTGCAAGGCACGACCGCCTACATCCAAGCCGGCGCCGGCTTGGTGGCCGACAGCGACCCCGAGGCCGAGTACCAAGAGACCGTGAACAAGGCCATGGGCCTGATGCGGGCGCTGGAAATCGCCGAGACGCAGATGAAGTGACAAAAACCAGTTTGAACCGCCAAGGCGCCAAGAAAGACAACTTAAAATTGGTTTTCCTTGGCGTCTTGGCGCCTTGGCGGTTCAAATTGGTTTTTGCTGAATCACGGAGAATCACATGCCAGAACCCGTCGTCATCGCTACTTGGCCGTTCGGCAAAACGGCCGTGGAAGTCGCTTCCAAACTTCTGCTTCAAGGCAAGTCGCCGCTCAACGCCGCGCTGGCCGGGGCGCAAGCGGTCGAAGACGACCCCACGGTGAATTCCGTCGGGTTCGGCGGCATCGGCAACGCCGTCGGCACCGTGGCCCTTGATGCGTGCGTGATGGACGGCCAGACGCTCGACTGCGGCTCGGTCGCCGGGGTGGAGAACATTCGGCACGTCGCCGCGCTGGCCAAGAAGGTGTACGAGAAGACGCCGCACATTATGCTCGTGGGCAAGGGG
>JAYUGD010000843.1:0-1255 GCA_043767785.1 Zavarzinella sp.
GATGGCGTGGGACTCGGCCGAGGAGCGCGCCGGCCAGAGCGCCGGGTGGAACCGCAAGCACCACGACGCCCGGCACTTGGTCGAATACTCGTCCCGCGAGTTATTCAAGAAGATGCCGTTGGCGTGGCAGGTCTTCGACCCCCGGCAGGCCGACCTGAGCACGGACGCCAAGATCAACGAGGAAGTCTCCAACCTGTTGCAGTCGCCGATCCTGTACATGAACGGCCACGAGGCCCCCAAGCTGACGCCGGCCCAGAAGAAAGTGTTGAAGCGGTACGTGGACGAGGGGGGCTTCATCCTCGCGGAGGCGTGCTGCGGCAGCGAGGAGTTCGCCAAGGGCTTCCGGGCGCTGATGGAAGACAAGGAGATGTTCGGCCAAGAGTCGCCGCTGGCCCCGCTCTCCCCGGACCACCCGATCTGGAACGCCCGCAACCTGGTCCCCGCGGAAACGTTCCAAGGGGCCGCCGTCCCGGAGGCCAAGCGGATTCAGGCCATCGAGCGCGGCTGCAAGACGGTGGTGGTGTTCATCCCGCAGCCGCTGGCCGGGTACTGGGAGGACGACAAGTTCGCCCCGCCGGTCGGCCAAAAAACCTCGGCCGACCGCGGCGCGTTGGCCTACATGCTCGCCGGGAACATCATCGGCTACGCCACCGGGTTCGAGCCGCCCAAGCCGCGGCTGGACAAGCCGAAGGTCCACGACCCGAAGGACGACCAGCCGCTGGCCGGCGCCCGCTACGTCGTGGAACTGGCCCAAGTCAAGCACGACGGCGGCGACTGGCAGCCGGCCAAGAACGCCCTGCGGGCCTTGGCCCTGAACGCCCGCGACAAATACCTCGTGGACGTGTCGCTGGCGAAAGTGGACGTGCCGATGACGAAGAAGCAACTGTGGCAGTACAAGTTTCTCTACATGCACGGCAAGGCGACGTTCACGACCGACGAGACGGAAATCGAGACCATGAAGGCCCACTTGGAAGTCGGCGGCACCCTGCTGGCCGACGCCTGTTGCGGCAACGCGAAGTTCGACGAGTCCTTCCGGGCGTTCATGAAGAAGATGTTCCCCAAGCAAGCGCTGGAAGTGATCCCCGAGACGGACTTCCTGTACGGCGCCGACCTGAACGGCGAGGCGATCACCGCCGTCCGCTGCCGCACCGAGACGGACGGCGCCGACAAGAACTACCGGGACACAAAGCCGCTCTTGGAGGGCATCAAGATCGACGGCCGCTGGGCCGTCATCTACAGCAAGTACGACATCGGC
>JAYUGD010000844.1:0-1252 GCA_043767785.1 Zavarzinella sp.
GTACACGGACAACCGCGGCCAAGCCGTCAGCGAGGACGAGTACGAGAAGTTCTTCATCTTCGTGGTGATCGACCGCTACATCCGCGTGAACACGCAGGCCATGCAGGGCGGCAACACCGATCTCAACACGCTGGTCTACCTGCAGAACACCGCCCCGATGGAGGCGTACACCGACCGCGTCAACAAGCTGACGGACGAGTTCCCGATCACCAACCCGCCGAAGGACAGGGAGAAGCACGTCGACACACTCGTGGACTTCCGCAAGCAACTGCGGCAGATGGCCGGGAGTACGAACGAGCTGTTCAACCTCGGCAAGATTCTCGAAAACTTTTTGGACTACCCCGGCAACGAGGAGTTGAAGCGGCCGAGTTTGGTGAACTTCTGGGCCGCCGCCGACAACGCGCTGCTCAAAGAGAAGGTCGAAAAGCTGCGGGACGAAGTCTCCTTCGGCGACCCGCTGTACCTCGCCAAGAGTTACGGCAAGGGCCGCGTGACGGCCTTCATGACCTCGGCCGGCGCGTCGTGGAACGACATGGAGGGCTTCGGCAAGGCCTACTACCCGCCGATGATGATCAACATGCTCGGCTACATGGCCAGCGCCGGGACGGACGCCAACCCGCTGCTCGGCCAGCCGTGGACGTTCACGTTCGACAAGAACGCCTACGACCTCAAATACCGGGCCGCCCAACTCTCCGAAGACGTGAAGGCCAACAAGATCGCCTTCACCTCGCTCGGCGAAAACCTGATGGCCGTGGACGTGATCGCCAAGGAGCCGCCGCCCGAGGGGGCGAAGGAAAAGGAAAAAGAGAAGGACAAGGAAAAGGACAAGCCGGAGGAGCAGTACCGCCTGGCGTTCGACCGCGGCCGGGAGCCGGGGACGTACCTGTTCCGCTTCGCCGAGCGCCGGGCCGAGGCCGGCAAGCCGGCGCCGGACGCCCCGGCCAAGGCCGACTTCCGCACGCTGGCCTACAACGTGGACGTGGCCGCCGAGGGCAACCTGCTGCGGGCCAACTCGGACGACATCACCCAAGTCGCCCGCGCCCCGCTGCACACCGCCACCGACGATAAGCTGGTGGACTCCCTGCTGGCCCGAAAGCGCGACTTGTCCGAGAACCCGTGGTTCTACTTCGTGATGCTGTTGGTGTTGATCGCCGAGCAGGCGATGAGCGTGCGGTTGAGCTTCCACACGCGGACGGAGGCGGGGGCCGCTGCGTGATCTGTATTGTTTAGCCGCGACGCGACGCTTCGGAGT
>JAYUGD010000845.1:0-3864 GCA_043767785.1 Zavarzinella sp.
AAAAAGCGGAATTCGGAAGGTTGCAGCGGCCTCGCCGGATTTTCGGTCCAACGGACCGCTTACCATAGCCCAGCCCGACAGGGCTGGGTTGGCGAACCATCGAGAAACCTCGGTCTGAAGGACCGATTATCCGCTCAAGGTCCGTCAGGGCTACGAAGTTTGGAAACCCAACGATAATCGGTCCGTCAGACCGAGGTCATTGGCGGGTGGTTGACCCAGCCCTGTCGGGCTGGGCTATGGTAAGCGGTCCGTTGGACCGAAAATCCCCGAGCAGTCTGCTCCATCGTCCTGAACTCCGCTCTTCGTCTGTTTTAATTTCCGAGTCGGCACCCCCGTCACCCGTCCATGTCCTGAGCCGTCACGGCTCTAAACTCGCCCGACACTTCGCCCGCTTTTTTCTTCGAGCGGACGAACTTCATGGCGATCACCGTGCAGTCGTCGGCGAAGGGGACGCCGCCGGTGAATTGGTCCAGGGCGTCCAGGACGCGCTTGATGATGCCCTTCGCCCCGGCGGGGCATTCGCCCAGGGCCGCGTCCAAGCGGGCGGGGCCGAACGAGTCGTCAGCCCGGTCTTTCGCGTCGGTCACGCCGTCCGTGTGCAGGACGACTTGGTCGCCGGGCTTCAGGCTTACTTCTTCTTCCGGGTACTCGGTGCCGTCCACGATGCCCAAGGGGACGGCCCGGTTCCGGTCCGGCGTTTGCCGGGCGTTGTCGGCCGCGCGGGTGATCCGCGGCGGCGGGTGGCCGGCGTTGGCCCACGCCAGCGTGCCGCGGTCCGGGTCGTAGATCGCGTACACGGCCGTCACGAACGTGCCGAACGCCCGCGTGTACATCTCCGTCAGGTGATTGTTGACGTAGGTGAGCAACAGGCCGGCCGGGGCCGGCGGGCCGGTGTACGTCTTCACCAGCGAGTGCAGCACGGCGACCAGCATGGCCGCCGACGCCCCGTGGCCGCACACGTCGGCCACCAACATGCCGACGCGGTTGCGCGGCAGGCGGAACACGTCGTAGTAGTCGCCGCCGGCCGTGGCCGTGCTGCGGGAGTAGACGCCCAAGTCCAGCGTGGACACGCGGGGCAGTTCCGTGGGCAGCAGGGCGCGCTGGAGTTTGGCGACTTGCCGGAGTTCGTGGTGGGCCTCCTCGTTCGCCTTGGCCAGTTGCTGCGTCAGTAGGGCGGCTTGCGTCGCCCGGCCGAACAGGTTGCTCATCCACACCAGTTCCGGCAGGCGGTCGGCGGTGAAGGCGTCCGGCTCGGCGCGGGTGACGACGACCATGTTGACCGACTCCCCGCCGTCGTAGAGCGGGATCGCCATCAGTGACCCCTGGCCCGCCAAGTACGGGGCTGCCGGGTCGTCCGGCGGGACGGCGAGTTGGTTGATGATCGCGGGCTGCCCGGCGGCGGCCAAGTCCGCGAGCAGGCCGCCGGTCAGCACGGGGAGCCGGTCTGGCTCGGCCCACGGGTTGACTTCTCGCGCCCACAGGTTGAAGCGGGTGACGCGCACGGCCGGGGCGGTTAGGCCGCGGCGGCTGAGGGAGATTTGCCGGTCGGTCGGGAAGATTTCGCCCATGCGGGCGGCGTAGACGCGGTACATGGCCTGCGGGTCGCGGGCGCGGCTCAGCTCCCGCATCACGTCCACGGTGAGGGCCAGCCGGCCGGCGTTGGCGGCCGGCCGGGGGTCGAAGAAGTCGGTCGCGTTCATGGCCCTTCCAGTAGACCCGCTCCCGCGCCGCGGGGCAAGGGCCGACTGGGAGAATTCACGCGATCCCCACAATCATTTGAAGTTGGCGGCCGAGAAGTGGTCGTTGGCGAACGGCGGGTTGAGTTCGACGTTCTTGTAGTAATATTCGGCGACCAAGTCGTCCCCGGCGCGGATGACGGTGCCGACTTGCAGCTTCGTCTCCGCGTCCAGATAGATAAACGACTGCGTCACCCCCTCGGCCTCTGGCGTCGGCGTGGTGCGGTGGAACACGTGGCAGCGGCGGCCGTCCAATTCCGGGACGTCGACGACGCCTTGGTACACCACGCGCAACTCGTTGCGGTCCTTGGCGGCCTGCCACGTCGCCAGCGTGCGGCGCAGGGCGTTGGCCATGCCGAACTGCGTCACGGGGGAACGGGCGGCGTCGCGCGCCTCGGGGCTGTCCGGGGAGCGGGACGCGTAACTCTTGCCCAACAGGCGCAGCGCGCCCTTGGCTGTGGGGCTGGACGGGACGATCAGCACTTGGTCGTCGTTCTCCCCGGCGACGAACAGACTGGCCTCGGCCCGGCCTTTGCCTTCCAGCCATCGGCACGTCACGGCGAACGGCGACTCTTGGGACTCGCACGCGATCACCTCGCGGTCCCGCAGCTTGTCGTTGATCTTCTCCCGCTTGACGAACGTGCAGCGGTACCCCTCGACGGCCATGCGGTGCCGGGCGAGGACGCCTTGCAACACGGCCATCGGGTCCGCTTGGCAGTGGTCCTCAAAAGACATGCTCGGCGAAGGGACAACCGTTGGGGCGACCACCGGGGCGGCGGTCAATAAGGCCTCACTGCTCGTGACCCGGCGGGCCGGCGTGAACGCCAGGCACGCGGCCATGAGCAGCAGCAAGGGGACGGTGGTTCGGAGGTATCGTCGCATGGCGTTTGGGGTTGGAGGGCCGTCGATTCGCCCCGGCACTAACAACATAGGCTGGCGGGGCAAGCGGGGCAAAACCCCTGACTCAAAATGATCGGCCGGGAACGCTGTTCACCTTCAGCGGCCCCGGCGCGGAAACCGATGAATGGCCTGATCGGCGCCGGCGGAATCGGCACGGTCGGACAGGGGACAGCCTCTCATGCGCGTCATCGCATCGGTCATCGCGGGTCTGACAGTCTCGGCCGCCGTCACGCGCGCCGACGGGGACATTACCCAAGTCTTGGCGGGCCAGCCGGCCCCGGCCGCGACCATCATTCCGGGGACGGAGACGGGCGACCTCCCGCCGCTGCTCATGGTGCCGGGCGAGCCGGCCGTGCGGGCCAGCACGCGGAAGAGCTGCCGGACCTGCGCGAGCGACTACAACCCGAACTTGGCCTACTTGCCGGACGAAAACCCCGACTGCCGCGGCGGCCGGTGCGGCGGGACGAAGTCGCCCGCGGCCGAGACGGTCGGCGTCAGCGCGGACGCCGTCATCGGCTTCGGCAGCAACATCCGCGACGTGGACCACGAGGTCATTTGCGGCTTCAAGCTCGGGGCCGCGACGTGGCTCGACGCCGGGCACACGGTCGGCCTCGACGCGAGTTTCCTCGGCGCCCACGACCCGTTCCGTAACACGTTCCTGACCGTGAACGGCCCGACGCTCGTCGACTCCCCGGTCACGCTGAGCACGGCCGACGCGAACCTGCGGGTCGAGTTGCACACCGGCGGCCGCGTCCGCGTGGACGGCCTCGTCGGCTACCGCTACCTGAGCCTGCACGAGCAAATTTTGGAAGGCTCCGCCGCCGGCGTGAACTTCTGGGAAACGTACAACTCCGTGAACCTCGGCCAACTCGGGGCGGCCGGGTCGTACCGCTTCGGCCCGTACACGCTGGAGGCGCTGGTGAAACTCGGCTTCGGCCGCAACACCGAGACGGCCGAAGTGAACGGCGTCCGCACGCGGACCAGCGACTTCGCCTTCGTGCCCGAATTCGGCGCCCGCGCCGGCTACGGCTCCGACGGCTTCCGCCTGGTGCTCGGCTACCAAATGCTCTACCTGAGCCAAGCCGTCCGGCCCGACAACCGCCAGCCGAGCGACTACTTCCTGCACGGCCTGACGGTCGGGGCCGAAGTGCGGTACTAAAGCGGAGTTCAGAATGGTGTGGCATCCACGAACGGGCGCCGGCCGATTACCTCACCCCCTAACCCCCTC
>JAYUGD010000846.1:0-10585 GCA_043767785.1 Zavarzinella sp.
TCGAGAACCGCAGCTTCTGCAGCTCGTTGAGCCGCACGGCCCGGACGCCCTCGGCGCACCACAGGTTCAGCACCTCGACGTCCTGAACGCCGTCCTTCGTCGTCACCTTCTGCTTCTCGACGCCGATGATCTTGCCGGTCAGGCTGCCCGGCTGGGTGGCCGTGTTCACCAGCGTCACCTCGACGGCCTCCCCGCGGGCCTGCGTCAGGATGGCCGAGAAGGACGGGCTGTTGTTCAGGTTGATGGCGAACGACCGCTGCGTCCGGTCGATCGGGTCGTGCGAGTCGTACGTGACGGACGACACGCGGCCCGTCTTGGACGTGTCGATGAGCCGCCGGCGGGCAGCAGTCACGGTTCTTTCTTGTCGATCATGGCGGCCAAGTCCCGGTACTCCGGCAGGGCGCGGAGGGGCTGAAACTCGCCGTCGCCCAGCCGGGCGGCGCGCCGGGCGTCCTTGAACAGGCCGGCGGCCCGCAGGAGCTGAAGCATGGCGCAGGCGTCGCGGGCGGTGGCGGCGTCGCTGAACGACTTCGCGATTTTCAGCCCGCTCTCGAAGGCGTCGGCGACGACCTTTTCGTCCTTCGCGCCCTTGGCGACGTCGCACCAGGCGTCGGCGATTTGCAGGGCCGTCGGCCCCTCGCCGGGGCCGGGCTTCAGGTCCGCCTCGGCCTTGCGGATCATCGTCACGGCCATCGGCATTTTCCACGGCAGTTTCGTCTGCCGGGCCAGCGCGACGCCCATCAAGGTCTGACTCTCGATGACGCGGCGGCGGTACGGGTCGGCCGCGCTGATGCGCTTGGGCGCACCGAACAGCACGCCGTAGGCCTCACGGAACGCGGTTTCGGCCTTGGCGGGGTCGCCGAGGGCCAGCAACGACCGGCCGTGACCCATCACGCATTCGGCCTTCATGTCCTGATAATGCACGACCGTCGGGTGAAGCGCGGCGAGCACGCGGACTGCGGCCGCGCCCTCCGCGTACGCCTCGGCGGCTTCCGGGTACCGCTTAAGACTGTACCGCAGGTCCCCGAGGTCCAGGCAGACTTCGGCCAAGTTAGATTTGAGCGCGTGGTCCGGGGCCTTCCCCGCGGTGGCCAAGTCCCGGTGAAACGTCCGCGCGGCCACGAGTGCCTGTTCGGCCACTGGGCCGTTTCCGGCCCCGCGCTTCACCGCGGCGTACTCCCGCAGCGCCGTGGGGTACGTCTCCCAATAGACTTGGTTCATCCCGTCTTTGGCCTTGTTGGACAGCATCATTTTGAAGGCGCTGTCGTAGGCGGCGTCGGCGGCCGGCCCGTCGCCGCGGGCCCGCGCCAGCGCGCCGGCGAGGTTGACCTGCATGAGGGCCGCGTCGGCGCGGTCCCGGGCCGTGGCCGGCGTGGGGCCGACCGCGGACGCCAACGCGGCGTGGGCCTGCTGAATCGCGTCCAAGGCGCCGGCGTGGTCATTCCTCATTCGGGCGACGGCGAACAGCCCGGCGAGCGCGTCACTCAGCCCCGATAAATACGCGCGACTCTTGGGGTCGAACCCGGTGTCGAGCCGGGCGAGGGCGCTTTGGTATTCCGCTTTCGCGCCGGCCGAGTCGCCGGCGGCCGCCCGGATCTGGCCGAGCCGGACGTGGGCGCGGACGGTGAGTTCCGCCAACTTCGGGTCGTCGTCGCGCCGCCCGGCCAATTGGCGGTAGAAGACGACGGCGCCGTCGAGCAAGTCCTGACGGAACTGTTCCAAGTCGAATCCCATCAGGCGGGGGTTGTCGTTCACCTTCAGCGTGTACCGGTCCACGGCGTCGCAAGCCGTGCGGAAGTTCGCGAGGGCCTCCTGCTCCCGGGCCTCGGCCAGTTTCGTGGCCGCCTGCTCTCGCAAGCCGTTCGCGGTCGCCGTCGCCTCGTTTTTCTGCGCCAATTGCACCGCGTCCCGGAGTTCGCCGTTCTTTTCCGACAGGACGGCGGCCGAGAGGCCGGCGCCGGCCGCGGCGACGGCCAGGGCCGCGAGCGAACTGGCGACGAGCAAGCGGTGGCGCCGGCCCCACCGGCCCAGCCGGACCGCCAGCGGGTCGCGCACGCCGAGGAGCGGCTTGTCGGCCAGCCAGCGCTCCACGTCGGCGGCCAGCGCGGCCGCCGATTCGTAGCGGTCCGCCGGCGCGGTCGCCATCGCCTTCCGGGCGACGGCCAGCAAGGCCGCCGGCGCGCGGGACTCCGGTCCCGGTTCGGCCGGCGTCCGGCCGCACAGCAGCGCCCAGAGTGTCACGCCGAGACTGAAGACGTCCGCCGGCGGGCCGACCCGTTGGCCCGCCGCCTGCTCCGGGGCCATGTACCCCGGCGTGCCCAGCACCGTGCCAGTCGCCGTCTCGAAGCGTGAGTAAGGGTTCTGGGCCGGTCCAGACTCGGGGACCGGCTCCTGGGCCGGGTCGTCGCCGGTTTGGGCGAGGCCCCAGTCGAGGAGAATCGTTTCGCCGAAGGAGCCGACGGCGACGTTCGACGGCTTGATGTCCCGGTGGACGACGCCGCGGGAGTGGGCGTAGGCGACGGTCGAGCAGAGCGACACGAACCGGCCCAGCAGCGGCCGCCAGTCTTCCCCGGCGGGCTTGGTCCGGTGCAGGGCGCGGATCGCGTCTTGCAGCGTGTCCCCCGGCACGAACCGCATGGCGTAACAGGGCTGGCCGGCCTCGTCTTCACCGATGCCGTAGACCGGCACGATCCCCGGGTGTTCGAGGCGGCCCGTGACGGTCGCCTCGCGGAGGAACCGCTTGCGCCGCTCCGGGCTGTCGGCCCCGCGCGGCGACAGCCGCTTGATGGCGACTTCCCGCCCGATCTTCGCGTCGCGGGCCAGCGACACCTCGCCCAGCCCCCCCTTGGCGAAGAACCGCAGGCCGCCGTACTCGGTCCGCGTCGCCGCCCCGGCGTCGGCCGTCCGCGACGCCCAGAATTCCGAATCTCTAACTAGAAGGGCCAAGGCGTCGTCCGGGGTCGTCTCGACGCCGGCCTGACAGGCCTCACAGGCGCCGAGATGTTCTTCGATCTCGCCGGCTTCCCCGCCCGGCAGTCGCCCCATGCCGTAGGCGGCCAGTCGGTCCAAGCTCGGGTGGCAGGTTGTCGTCATCGCCGGCTCCGAGGAGACTCTGATTAGAAAGGGCGCCCGGGGGAACTTCCTGTCAGGCCGGGTCGAGCAAGCCGTCGGCTTCCTGGCGCAGCCGCCGCAGCACGCGCGATTTCGAGATGAGCGCCGCGTTGACAGTCGTGTGCAGTTCCGCCGCCACGGCGGCCGCCTTCTTGCCCTCGACGACCTGGCCGCGGAAGGCCGCCCAGACGGTCGGCGAAAACTCCCCTTCGAGCGCGTCGAGCAACTGCTTCGTCACGAACGCGTCGTGGTCGCGGTCCCACTGCCGACTCAACTGGCTGTCGGGGTCTTCGAGGGCGTCGAGCAGCGAAGAATCCTCGGCCGGCGCCGGGCGCGCGAGGCGGTCCCGCCAGTACCCGCGGACGCGGTTCAAGACGATCATCCGCAGCCACTTCCGGAACGCCCCGGTGTTCGTCGAGTGGCGGAACGCGGGGATTTCTTTGACGAGGACGGTCAGGACGTCCTGACTGAGGTCGGCCGCGTCGCCGGCCGGGACGCGGGCGAGGCCGAGCCACCGGGAAATGAGGGGTTGGTACAGGCCGACGAGTCGGCGCCAATCGGCCTCCGCCGGGTCCTTGGCCAGCCGGTCCAACAGACTTCTGGGGGTGTCGAGCATGATGAAGGTCGGCGGGGACGAATTCTGGCCAGGCCGAGACAGGATTGGTCAACCGGCGCACTCCTTGGTAAGAGAGTATCACAATCAGCCGGCAACAGCCGCACGGATTGTGTCAGGCCACGCGGACTCGCCTCCGGCCGCCCGGATAGATTATGTCACGCCGCCCTTCCCCCGCGCCAGGGTTAAGAAGCCCGCGCCCATTCGCCCCCACAGGACTTATGAAACCGAGCTTCACCCGCCTGTCCCGCTTCCTGTCGGCCCGGCAAACAACGAAGAAAAGTCCCGGCCGCGTCCGGCTGCGAATCCTCAACCTCGAAGACCGCACCGTCCCGGCCCTCGTGACGTGGGACGGCGGGGCCGGCACGTTTAGCTGGAACGACGCCGCCAACTGGAACGGCGACGCCCTCCCCGCCACGGGCGACGACGTGCAGATCGACATCGCGGGCTCCACGGAGACCATTACATTCCCGTCAGGTTCGGCCACGCTCAACAGCCTGACGACCAACGAGAACCTGACAATTTCCGGGGGAACATTCAGCGTCGCCGAGGCCTCGTTGGCGAATGCGGCCCTGACGCAGACCAACGGTGATCTGACGGGCGCGGGGGCGCTGACGGTGACGGGCCTGCTGACGTGGTCGGGGGGGACGATGTCGGGGAGCGGGGCGACCACCGCCGCGGGCGGCATGACGATCGACACCGCCGCCGACAAGTACCTGAACGGCCGGACGCTGAACAACGGCGGTGTCGCCGTCTGGACCGGACCCAACGCCATCCAGTTCCAGAACGGCGGGGTGTGGAACACCCTGCCCGGCGGCGTGCTCGACTCGCAGGGGAACAGCCAGCAACTCTATGACGGCGGCGGCAGCGGGACGTTCAACAACCAGGGAACCCTGCGGCGCTCCGCCGGGGCGGACACCCTGGAAGTCCGCATTCCCTTCAACAACTCCGGGACCGTCCGGGGCCAGAGCGGCGTCATCAATCTGAATGCCGGCGGGACCGACACCGGCCGGTTCGAGGGCGCCGGTTCCGGCGTGGTGCAGTTCGGTGGCGGGACGAGCGACCTTCAGGCCGGGGCCAGCATCGGGGACACGGGCACGGTCCGCCTGTCGGGCGGGACGCTGAGCGTCGGCGCCGCCGTGACCGGCGGGACCTTCACGCAGTCCGGGGGGACGCTGGCCGGGGCGGGGACGCTGACGGTGACGGGCCTGCTGACGTGGTCGGGCGGGACGATGTCGGGGAGCGGGGCGACCACCGCCTCGGGCGGCATGACGATCGACACCAACGCCGACAAATACCTGAACGGCCGCACCCTGAACAACGGCGGTGTCGCCGTCTGGGACGGACCCAACGCCATCCAGTTCCAGAACGGCGGGGTGTGGAACAACCTGCCCGGCGGCGTGCTCGACTCGCAGGGCCGCTTCCAGCAACTCTATGACGGCGGCGGCGGCGGGACGTTCAACAACCAGGGAACCCTGCGGCGCTCCGCCGGGGACGACACCCTGGAAGTTCGCATCCCCTTCAACAACTCCGGGACCGTGCAGGGCCAGAGCGGCATCATCAATCTGAATGCCGGCGGAACCGACACCGGCCGGTTCGAGGGGGCCGGTTCCGGGGTCGTCCAGTTCAATGGCGGGACGCACGCCCTGCAAAGCGGCGCGAGCATCGGGGACACGGGCACGGTCCGGTTATCGGCCGGGACGCTGAGCGTCGACGCCGCCGTGACCGGCGGGACCTTCGCGCAGTCCGGCGGGACGCTGGCCGGGGCGGGGGCGCTGACGGTGACGGGCCTGCTGACGTGGTCGGGCGGGACGATGTCGGGGAGCGGGGCGACCACCGCCTCGGGCGGCATGACGATCGTATCCGACACCAGCACCAACGCCGACAAATACCTGAACGGCCGCACCCTGAACAACGGCGGTGTCGCCGTCTGGACCGGATCCACAGTCATCCAGTTCCAGAACGGCGGGGTGTGGAACAACCTGCCCGGCGGCGTGCTTGACTCGCAGGGGAACAGCCAGCAACTCTATGACGGCGGCGGCAGCGGGACGTTCAACAACCAGGGAACCCTGCGACACTCCGTAGTGGCGGATCCGCTGGTAGTCCGCATTCCCTTCAACAACTCCGGGACCATTCAGGTGCAGAGCGGCAGCATCGATCTGTCTGCCGCTGGCAGCGTGCAGTTCAACGGCTCGAACCGCCTTGAAACATCTTCCGGCACTCAATTCATCGTCCGGGGTCCGCTGGGGGGAACATCGACAAATGCAGAGCAATTCGACGTTCGCGGCGTCGTCGTTCTGGCCGACACCGGCACGGACGTGAGTCCGCAGTTGTTTGAAGTGATGTCCCAAGACCGAGGAATCGGCGCCTCGAGGTTCGTTCACAACTTTTCCTACAACACGATCCGGCTGAGCAACACCGTTGTTCGTCTCGTTGACCAGTCCGACAATTCCGTCGGCCCCGGGGCGGAAGCCCTCTACGTGGATTCCCTCGTCGTCCCCTCCGGGAGCACCCTCGACCTCAACGGACTGAAAGTCTTCGCCCGCAATTCCCAGATCCTCGGCAATGTCACCGGCGGCACGATCACCGTCGTGCCGGACGGCGGCCCGCTGCCGCTGAACCACCCCACCCCGGGCGCCATCGGCGCGGCGGGCGAGGAGGACGACTGGACCTTTTACGGCCGGGCGGGGACCGCCGTCAGCGTGATCGTCAACACCGGGAGCGCCGGGACGCAGGCCCCGTTTCCTCCCCCGTTGAACGCCGCGCGAGTCACGCTGCTGGATGCCGCCGGCAACGCCCTGGGCAGCGCCCAGAGTTCCGGGGGCGCCGACGCCAACATCCTCGCGTTCCCCCTGACCGCGGACGGCACGTACCACATTCGCGTGGCCGGGCAAACCGGCGACACGGGCAATTACATTCTTAGCGTCTACAGCGCCACCTTGCGCACCCAACCGGTGAACCTCAACCAAGCCACCAACGGCGTCCTAGACTCGCCGTTCCGCGTCGATCAATGGACCTTCTCCGAGGAAGCCGGGCAGCAGATTCAGTTCCGCCTGTTGAACACTTCGGATCCCTTGGCCCGATTCGATCTGACGGGGCCGAACGGCTTCACCGCCTTCAGCGGCCTGAACATGAACTCCGACCCGATCACCGTGCCCGCGTCCGGGAACTACGTGCTGACGGTCCACACCTCTGGCCAGGGCGGCGCGTATGCCTTCCAGATGGATCAGATTACCCAAACGCCCCTGACGCTCGGCGACACATTCAACGGCATTCTTAGCGGCAGCGGCGAAGCGCAGCTCTTCAAGGTCGATGTCCCCGCCGCCAAGGGCCTGCTCATCGACTTGAGGGACGCCGCCGCCGCCCATCATAACGAAGTCTACCTTAAGTACGGCTCCCCGCCGACGCGGTCCGATTACCAGTACCGCTTTGAAACGCCGGCCTCGGCCAATCAGACCGTGGTGGCCCCCAACGCCGCCCCGGGGACTTGGTATGTCCTGCTGTATGCCGAATCGGCCCCGGCGCCGGGCGCATTCACGCTCGCGGCCACCACCGGGAGCGTTCTCCTGACGGCGTCAACGCCGGGCCGCTTGGGCAATGCCAAAGATGCGACAATTTCCCTGAGCGGGGCGGGCTTCGACAACGCCACCACGGTCAATCTGGTCGCGGCGGACGGCACGAAGTATCCCGCCAATCGGGTGCAGGTCGATTCGCCGACGCACCTGAGCGCCACGTTCACGGCCGGGGCGGCGCCGGGCGCGACGTATTCCGTCGAGGCGGTCCAAGCCAACGGCGATTCGGCGCGGCTGCCCGACGCCCTTAAGGTGGTCGAGGGCGGGCTGCCCCATCTGGACGTGAAGTTGACCGTGCCCGACCCGCTCGGCCTGCACATCTCTTCCACCATCTACGTCGAGTATTCCAACACGGGCGACGCGGCGATGCCGGCGCCGCTGCTCATCCTGACGGCGACGCAGAACGGCGTCCCCGGGGCCTTCCTGACCCTCGACCAATCGTTGGTGACGGCGGGCTTCTGGATCTGGAGCGCGTCGGCGACGGACACCCCGGACGGCTACGCCCAATCAGTGCAGTTCGTGGCCAACGGGGCCACGCCCGGCCTTCTGCAGCCGGGCGAAAGAATCAAGGTCCCGGTCTACTACGGCGGCTGGCTGTTGAAGAGCTACGACTTCAACCGACCTCCGTTCGACTTCCATGTCGGCGTGGTGGATGACGCCAACACGGTTCCCCTCAACCTGGCCTCGACGAAGGCAAGCCTTCGCCCGCCGGCCGTCGACCTCGCCGCTTGGGATCCCATTTTCGCCAACCTTCAGGCCCAAGTGGGCACGACCTTCGGCAGCTACCTCGCCAAACTGGATGACGACGCCGCCTATCTGGCCCACCTCGGGGAAAGCGTCACCGACACCAGCAAGCTCTGGTCCTACGAGATTCAGCAGGCCAACGGCTTCAGTCCCGTTGCCACGTTGGCCTCGGCCCGGGACGCGGCCGTGCCGGCGCCGGGACTGGGCCTGAGTTTCGACCGGGTCTTCGCCAATTCGATTATCGGTCATTACGAGGACGGCCCGCTCGGCCGTGGCTGGGGGATGGCCGGCGGCTGGCAACGGACGCTCTCAACGCTCCCGGACGGCACGGTGTCCGTCGCCGACCTTGACGGATCCGAACGCCGATTTCAGCCAGACAGCCGAAACAGCAACTACTTCAATCAGGCCGGCGATCATGGAACCTTGGCGAAGGTTGCCGGAGGAGCCTTCACCCTGACCGAACTGAACGGGACGGTGACGGGCTTCCGGCCCGACGGCAAAGTGGATTACGTCCGGGACACCAACAGCAACCGCATCACCGCCGGCTACGACCTCGCCGGCCGCCTGACCGGGCTGACGCACTCAGCGGGGCAGTTCTTAACGATCGCGTACAACGGCGGCGGCCGAATCTCGAGCGTAACTGATCCCGCGGGCCGCGCCACCAACTACGCGTATGATGCCGCGAACGAACACCTGCTTTCCGTCACGGCCTTCGACGGCCGGACGACGGCGTACACCTACAGCATCGGACAGGGTGCGACGACGGAGCACGCCCTCCTGTCGGTGGCCAACCCCGACGGCACGCGCCGATTCTTCACCTACGATTCCAAGGGTCGCCTGTCCGACGGACAGAGCGACGGCGGCGCCCAAAAGGTGACATTCGCCTACGGCCCGGCCGGCACGGTCACGGCCGCCGACGCCGCCGGGGCCGTGTCGACATTCTACTTCGACCACCGCGGCCTGTTGGTGAAGGTCGAAGACCCGCTGCAACGCGCCGCGCGCTTTTCATTCGACAACAGCTTCAATCTCGTGCAAGTGACCAATGCCGCGGGGCAAGTCGTCTCCAACACCTATGACGCCAATGGCAACCTGACCGGCTCGACCGACCCGCTCGGGCACACGGTCACCTACGCGCACGGCGGGGCGGTCAACCGCGTGACGGCCGTGATCGACGCCAACGGCAATCCCACGGACTATGCCTACGACGCCAAGGGGAACTTGCTCGCCACGACGTACGCGGACGGGACCGTTGATCGCCTGGCCTACGACGCCGCCGGCGACCCGACGACGCTGACCAACCGCCGCGGGCACGCCATCGCCATTGCCTACGATTCTTCGGGACGCATCACCTCACAAACGTTCGCCGACGGCACGAGCCTGACGTATGTGTACGACGGGCACGGCAATCTTACTTCGGCCACGGACCCGGGCGGTGTGACGACGCTGACCTACGACGCCAACGACCGGCTTCACAAAATCCTGTACCCCACCGGCAAGTTCCTGCAATACACTTACGACGCCGTCGGCCGCCGCGTGAAGATGGTCGATCAAGGCGGCTTCACGGTCAACTACGCTTACGGCGCCTTGGGCCGTCTGGCGGGGCTGACGGACGGCGCCGCCGCTTCCATCGTGGCGTACACGTACGATGCGGTCGGGCGGCTCAGCCGCAAAGACATGGGCAACGGCACTTTCACCACGTACCAGTTCGACGCCGCCGGCGAGTTAATGCACTTGGTCAACCACGCGCCGGACCAGTCGGTCAGCTCGCGGTTCGATTACACCTACGACAATCTGGGCCGCCGGGCCGCCGAGACGATTTTGGAGGGGGCGTGGGCGTATTCCTACGACGCCGTCGGCCAATTGACGCACGCCGTCTTCGCGTCCAACGACCCGGCGGCAATCCCGAACCAAGACCTCAAGTATGCTTACGATGCGGTCGGGAACCGCACGCAAACTGTCATCAACGGCGTGACCACGAACTACTCCGCCAACAACATGAACGAGTACACGGCCGTCGGCACGGCGGCCATGAGTTATGACGCCGACGGCAACCTGATCTCGAGCACGGACGGCGCGAACACGTCGACGTACACGTTTAACGACGCCAACCGCCTGACCGGGGCGTCAACGCCTGACGGGATACTCGGCTATCAGTACGACGCCTTCGGCATGCGGGTGTCGGCGACGCGCGGCGGCCAGCGGACGAATTATCTCAACGACCCCGCCGGCCTGGGAAATGTCGTCGCGGAATACACCGGTGCGGGCGGCTTGATCGCGCACAACACCTACGGGTTGGACCTTGTCAGCCGGGTCGATCCGTCGAATACGGAAAGCTACTACAACTACGACGCCCTCGATTCGACCGTCGGCGTCACCGGCGCGGCCGGAAGCTTGTTGAACACGTACAGTTACACGCCCTTCGGCGGCCAACTCGCGTCACTCACCACAGTAACGAATCCGTTCCAGTTCGTCGGGGGCTTGGGCCTCACCGCGGAGCCGAACGGCCTCGTCGCCATGCGCGCCCGCGACTACCAGACCGACCTGG